>NZ_JBFAJO010000063.1:0-54983 GCF_040655255.1 Kitasatospora sp. NPDC050463 | reverse complement strand
GGTTGCCGGTGCCGATGACCGTGATGGTCGTGGTGGTCACCACGGGGCCGTCGGCGAATGCCTGGGACGGTACGGCGGCGGCGCCGATGGCGGCCTGGAGGCCGGCCCTCGGTCGTTCCCGGCAGGGCGCCGGCGGGCCGGGCCCGTGCCGGGCGCGCCGGGCTCAGGCCCGCACCGCGCCGGTGACCAGCCACTTGCCGCTCCGGGCACGCCGGGCCAGGAACGCCGCGCGGACCAGCATGAACAGGTTCATCGCCCACCAGAGCCCGGCCAGACCGGCGCCGCTGGCCGGCACCGCGAGGGCCACCGGGGCGAAGACCGCCAGCGTGGCGAGCATCGCCCAGGCCAGGTACGGGCCGTCACCGGCGCCCATCAGCACCCCGTCCAGCACGAAGACCAGGCCGGAGACCGGCTGGCAGAGCGCGAGCAGCAGCAGGACGCTGTTCAGCTGCCCCTGCACCACCGGGTCCGGGGTGAACAGCGGGACGTACAGCGGTCGGGCGGCCACCACCAGCAGGCCGAGCAGCACCCCGGAGCCGACGCCCCACTCGATCATCCGCCGGGTGGCCGCCTTCGCCCCCAGGACGTCCTCGGCGCCCAGGTGGCGGCCGATGATCGCCTGCCCGGCGATGGCGATGGCGTCCAGCGCGAAGGCGATGAAGAGGAACACCGTCATCGCGATCTGGTGGGCCGCGATCGCGTCGTCGCCGAGCCCGGCGGCCACCGCGGTGGCGATCATCAGGATGGCGCGCAGGCTCAGCGTGCGGACCATCAGCGGTCCGCCGGCCCTGGCACAGGCCCGGATGCCCGCCGCATCCGGCCGCAGCGAGGCGCGCTCCCGGCGGGCCCCGCGCACCACCACGAACAGGTAGGCGGCGGCCATCCCGGTCTGCGCCAGGACGGTGCCCCAGGCCGAGCCGGCCACCCCGAGCCCGGCGCCGTACACCAGCCCGGCGTTCAGGCCGAGGTTGGCGGCGAACCCCGCGACCGCCACCAGCAGCGGCGTGCGGGTGTCCTGGAGGCCGCGCAGCACCCCGGTGGCGGCCATCACCATCAGCATCGCCGGGATGCCGAGCGCGCTGATCCGCAGGTACGTCACGGCGTAGGGCGCGGCGGTGGCCGAGGCGCCCAGCAAGTCGGCCGTCCAGGGCGCCAGCAGCAGGGTCAGGGCGACCACGACGACCGACAGCGCGAGGGCGAGCCAGATGCCGTCGACGCCCTGCTGGACGGCGGCCCGGCGGTCCCCGGCGCCGATCCGGCGGGCGACCGCGGCGGTGGTCGCGTAGGCGAGGAAGACGAAGACGCCGGTGGCGGTGGTGAGAGCGGCCGAGGCGACACCCACACCGGCCAGCTGGGAGGTGCCGAGGTGGCCCACGATGGCCGAGTCGGCCAGCAGGAACAGCGGCTCGGCGACCAGGGCGCCGAAGGCCGGGACGGCGAGGGCGAGGATCTCCCGGTCGTGCCGGCGGCGGTCGATGGTGGGGGCGGTCATGGGTCAAGGCTACTCATCCACAGGTAATGACCGCTAGATGGTTTGGGCTGTTACTCGAAATCCTGAGCGACCGGACTGTGGCGGTGTGTGTCCACGGCCACCCGCCTGTGTGTGAAGAATTTCTCATGCACAGCCCCGGGAAGAGGTAATCCCAGGTCAGTAAGTTGACTGTGGAGTGATGGTCTGGTTATCCACAGGACTTTCCACAGGGGTGTCCACAGGTTTGCGGCACTTCTCCACAGCCTCCGGCCCGTCGTCCACACCCCCTGTGGATAACCGCCTTGGCTGAAGGGCTCCCGGCGCCTTAGCGTGGGCTCTCCGCCCGACACTCCCACCCGCCCCGGCGTCCGATTTGTCGGTGCGGTGGCGTAGAAAGAGGGGCGCGGCTCCGCTCCACCCAGCCACCGGCAAGACCCGCTCCAACTCGCACCACTCGCTGATCGGGGAACACGCGTGACCGGCCCCCAGTACGACGACCACGACGCCCCGCCGCCGGAGGAGGACTGGCAGACCGCGGACGACCCCTTCCCCGTCGGTGCCTTCGCCGACGCAGCCTTCCCGGACGGCCCCGGTGACCGGCTGCCGGTCTCGCGCGGGCGCGGCCAGGGCTCGGGCCAGGGCGCGGGCTCCAGCTCGGGCGGGTTCCAGGGCGGCGGCTTCCAGAAGGGCGGCAAGGGCTCGGGCGGGTTCCAGCGGGACGGCGGCAAGCGACGCCAGGACGACGAGGACGAGCGCTCCGGCGCCGACGGCTTCGAGCGGGTCCCCCCGCAGGACCTCGCCGCCGAGCAGTCCGTCCTCGGCGGCATGCTGCTCTCCAAGGACGCCATCGCCGACGTGGTCGAGGTGCTCAAACCGGCCGACTACTACCGGCCCGCGCACGAGCTGATCCACGGCGCGATCCTCGACCTCTACGCCCGCGGCGAGCCGGCCGACCCGATCACCGTGGCCGGCGAGCTGACCAAGCGCGGCGAGCTCGTCCGGGTCGGCGGCCCCGGCTACCTGCACACCCTGGTCAACTCCGTCCCCACCGCCGCCAACGCCGAGTACTACGCCGAGATCGTCCACGAGCGCGCGGTGCTGCGCCGCCTGGTCGAGGCCGGCACCCGGATCGCGGGCATGGGCTAC
Source organism: Kitasatospora sp. NPDC050463 (assembly GCF_040655255.1). Lineage (NCBI taxonomy): Bacteria > Bacillati > Actinomycetota > Actinomycetes > Kitasatosporales > Streptomycetaceae > Kitasatospora > Kitasatospora sp. NPDC050463. The sequence continues at coordinate 52,366 of NZ_JBFAJO010000063.1, read as the reverse complement.
GCCGCCGAGGGCGACGTCGACGAGATCGTCAACGCGGCCCAGGCGGAGATCTACGCCGTCACCGAGCAGCGGACCAACGAGGACTACGCGCCGCTCTCCGACATCATGGAGGGCGCCCTCGACGAGATCGAGGCGATCGGCTCCCGCAACGGCCAGATGTCCGGCGTCCCGACCGGCTTCGCCGACTTCGACCAGCTCACCAACGGCCTGCACCCCGGCCAGATGATCGTCATCGCCGCCCGCCCGGCCATGGGCAAGTCGACCCTCGCACTGGACTTCGCACGCGCCTGTTCGATCCAGCACAAGCTGCCGAGCGTGATCTTCTCCCTCGAAATGGGGCGCAACGAGATCGCCATGCGCCTGCTCTCGGCCGAGGCCCGGGTGGCGCTGCACCACATGCGCTCCGGCAACATGACGGACGACGACTGGACCAGGGTCGCCCGTCGGATGCCGGACGTCAGCGAGGCACCGCTGTTCATCGACGACTCGCCGAACCTGTCGATGATGGAGATCCGCGCGAAGTGCCGCCGGCTCAAGCAGCGCAACGACATCAAGCTGGTCGTCATCGACTACCTCCAGCTGATGCAGTCCGGTGGCTCCCGCCGGGCGGAGAACCGCCAGCAGGAGGTCTCCGACATGTCGCGAAACCTGAAGCTGCTGGCCAAGGAGCTGGAGGTGCCGGTGATCGCGCTCTCCCAGCTGAACCGTGGTCCCGAACAGCGCACCGACAAGCGGCCGATGGTCTCCGACCTGCGTGAGTCCGGCTCGATCGAGCAGGACGCCGACATGGTCATCCTGCTCCACCGCGAGGACGCCTACGAGAAGGAGTCCCCGCGCGCCGGTGAGGCCGACCTGATCGTCGCGAAGCACCGTAACGGCCCGACGGCCACCATCACGGTGGCCTTCCAGGGCCACTACTCGCGCTTCGTCGACATGACGCGGGACTGACCGGCCGCTCCGGGGGCGGGCAGCCCCCGGAGCTGCGGGACCCGGGGGTGGCGGCCGCTCCGCGCGGCCGGGTCAGAGGGTGACGGTGGCGCGGAAGACGGTGGTGCCGGTGCCGTCGAGCCGGGTGGCGGTGCCGGTCGCGGGGAGGAAGGCCGACTCGCCGCGGGCGAGGTCCAGGGTGGTGCCGTCGGCGGCGGTGAGCCGGGCGCTGCCGGCGGTGCAGAGCAGGATCTGCGGGGCCCGGCCGTCGAGCTCGCGCTCCTGGCCGTCCAGGGTGAACCGGGAGAGCCGGAACTCGTCGACGGGGACGGGGTAGAGCTCCTCGCCGGGGGTCTCGGCGACGCCGACCGGGAGCAGCAACTCCGGGGCACCGGCGGTGAATTCCACCACCTTGAGCAGCTCGGGCAGGTCGATGTGCTTGGGCGTGAGCCCGGCCCGCAGGACGTTGTCGGAGTTGGCCTGCAACTCGACGCAGACGCCGTGCAGATAGGCGTGCGGCACGCCCGCGCCGAGGTAGAGCGCCTGGCCCGGACGGAGCCGGACGGCGTTGAGCAGCAGGCCGGCGATCAGGCCGCGGTCGCCGGGGAACTCGCGGGTGATCCGGCTGTACAGCGCGTACGGGCCGGTGGGGTCGCCGGCGGCGGCCTTGTCCACCGCCTCGGCGGTGTCCCGGACGGTCGCGGCGGCGGTGGCGTCGTCCATGGTGAGGACGGCGGCCAGGGTGGTACGCAGCGCCTCGGCCTCGTCCTCGGCGCCCAGCAGTGCGATCAGCGGGTCCAGCGCCGCCACCTTCAGCCCGGCCAGCAGGTCGGCCGCGCCGGCCGGCGTGCGGAAGCCGCAGAGGCCGTCGAACTCGTCGAGCGCGCAGATGAGTTCGGGCTTGTGGTTGGCGTCGCGGTAGCTGCGGTGCGGGGCGTCCGGCGGGATGCCCAGGGCGTTCTCCGCGGCGTACCCGGCGCGGGCCTGCTCCAGGGTGGGGTGGGCCTGGATGGAGAGCGGGATGCCGGCGGCCAGGACCTTGAACAGGAACGGCAGGGCGGGGCCGAACCGGGCCACGGTGGCGGCGCCCAGCTCGCCCTCGGGGTCGGCGGCGATGAGCTCGTCCAGCGTGCGGGACCCCTCGCCCCGGTCGGCGCGGGAGGGGGCGCCGGGGTGGGCGCCCATCCACAACTCGGCCTGCGGTTCCCCGGTCGGTTCCTGCCCGAGCAGCTCGGGGAGCGCGGTGAGCGACCCCCAGGCGTACGGGCGGACAGTGTTGACGAGCCTGTCCATGCGCGCGGTCCTGCTCCTTCGCTGCAGTGGCTGGTGTGCCGGATCGCCGGGAGACGGCCCGGCGAGCGGGTGGTCCGGGCAAAGGCTGGGCATCGACCCTAGCCGACCGGCGCCGTCGGGAGGGAAACGGCCGTGGTCGGCCGGGAGTGCCGGAGCCGTACCGGCTGTTCGAGGACGCGGTAGTAGGATGCCAGGACGCAGTAGTTTCCACAGTGGTTTCCAGGTCGGCGGGATGTCGACGGGGACTGCGTCTCAGAGTGCGGGCAACGGTGACTGGCACTTCCCGCCACCGGCCGAGAGGTTTGTACGTGACCGTGAACCAGCAGAGTTTTGCTGATCTCGGCAGGGTGCTGGTGATCATTCCGACGTTCAACGAGGCGGAGAACGTCGAGCGGATCGTCGGACGGGTCCGTGCCGCCGTGCCCGAGGCCCACGTCCTGGTCGCCGATGACAACAGTCCGGACGGCACCGGCGAGCTGGCCGACAAGCTGGCCGCCGAGGACCCGAACGTGCAGGTCATGCACCGCCGGGGCAAGGAGGGGCTGGGCGCCGCTTACCTGGCGGGCTTCCGCTGGGGCATCGACAACGGCTACGACGTCCTGGTCGAGATGGACGCGGACGGCTCGCACCAGCCCGAGGAGCTGGACCGGCTGCTGGGCGCTCTGCGCGGCGCCGACCTGGTGCTCGGCTCGCGCTGGGTGCCGGGCGGCCGGGTGGTGAACTGGCCGAAGTCGCGCCTGCTGCTCTCGCGCGGCGGTTCGACGTACTCGCGGCTGATGCTGAACGTGCCGATCCGGGACGTCACCGGCGGCTACCGGGCCTTCCGCAAGGAGACCCTGCTCGGTCTGGGCATGGACGAGGTGGCCTCGGCCGGGTACTGCTTCCAGGTCGACCTGGCCTGGCGGACGGTGAAGGCCGGCTTCAAGGTGGCCGAGGTGCCGATCACTTTCGTGGAGCGCGAGCTGGGTGCCTCCAAGATGAGCCGGCACATCGTGCTGGAGGCGCTCTGGCGCGTCACCTCCTGGGGTGTCGCCGACCGGTTCGCCAAGCTGACCGGCCGCAAGGGCTGACCGGCAGCCGAAGAACCTGACAGCGCCCGGGCCCGCCTGTTCTCCACAGGCGGGCCCGGGCGCTTTCGTGTTCCCGAGCGCTGTTCCCGGACGCTGTTCTCCGGCCGGCGCCGCCCCTGGGCGCTGTTCCCCGGCGGCGGCCGGCGCGGCGGGTCAGCAGGAGCCGGGCGGCTTGAGCGCGCTGTCCGGCAGGTACTGGTCGGCCCAGACGGCGAGCTCGGTGAGGGCCGGGCGCAGGGCCGCGCCCGCCTCGGTGAGGCGGTAGCTGACGCGCAGCGGCGGGCCCTCGTCGACCTGGCGCAGGACGAGCCCGGAGTCGGCGAGTTCGGTGAGGCGGTCGGAGAGCATGCGCTCGCTGATGCCGGGGACGGCGCGGCGCAGCTCGGAGAAGTAGCCGGGCCCGTTGTTGGTGAGCACGGCCACGATCAGGCCGGTCCAGCGCTTGCCGAGCAGGGTGAAGACCCGGGTCAGCGCGATCTCGGTGCCGCTGCAGACGGGCGTCGCCTCCCCGCACTCCACGGACGCGGCATGGAGCTGCTCGGTCACCTCGTGCTGGGCCATGGATACAGCGTACCCGTCCGTCCACTAGTGACTATAGAAAAGTAAGCTGCTACGGTACTTGCAGCTGCGGCGGAAAGAGCAGCTACTTACCTGATGGAGGTTCGCCATGCCCACTCTGCTGCACATCGACTCGTCCGCGTTCACCGACGGCTCGGTCTCCCGCGAGGTCTCGGCCGCCTACCGGGCCGCCTGGCAGGCCCAGCACCCGGAGGGCGTGGTGATCCACCGCGACCTCGCCGCCCGGCCGCTGCCGCACCTGGACGCGCACGGCATCTCCGCCGCCTTCACCCCGGCCGAGGGGCGCAGCCCCGAGCAGGCGGCCGCCTTCGCGCTGCGCGAGGAGCTGATGGCGGAGCTGGAGCAGGCCGACGCGATCGTGATCGGCACCCCGATGTACAACTTCACGATCCCGTCCGGCCTCAAGGCCTGGCTCGACCAGGTGATCCTGATGGGCCGCACGGCGGGGGACACCCCCACGGCGGCGGGCACGCCGGTGACGGTGGTCGCGGCGCGCGGCGGCTCCTACGCGCCCGGCGCCCCGCGCGAGCCGTACGAGTTCGTCACCACCTACCTGGAGAAGGTGCTGACCGGGATGCTCGGGCTGGAGGTCGACTTCATCGTCCCCGAGTTCACGATGGCCGCGACCGTGCCCGCGATGGCGGACTTCGTGCAGCAGGCCGCCGACTCCAAGGCCCGGGCGCTGGAGGACGCGGCGCTCCGGGCGAAGGCGGTGGCCGCCTGAGAGCGGTCCCGGGCGGGGTCGGGAAGGCGCGCCCCCGTCGGGCGCGCCTTCCACGCAATCGGTGGGCCGTACTCCCATGCTGTAGGGCGCAGGGAGTCCGACCGCCGACCGGAGGGAGCAGCCAGTGACGTCGTCCTCGCCCGAGGGGAGCGCCGACGCGGAGCACGCGGGCGCGGCGGACGGCGACCTCGCCGGGGCGGCCGGTGTCCGGCCACTGGAGATCGCCGTCTTCACCGGCCCCGAGTCGGCCTTCTTCGCCACCTCCACCCTGATCCTCGGCGAGCGCACCGCGATCCTGGTCGACGCCCAGCTCACCCGCAGCGCCGGCCGCGAGCTGGCCGAATGGGTGGCCGGCAAGAACCGCCGGCTGCTGGCCATCGTGATCACCCACCAGCACCCCGACCACTACTTCGGCGCCGAGGAGGTGCTGAGGCTCTTCCCGGAGGCGCAGCTGCTGGCCGCGCCCACGGTGGTCGACGGCATCCTGCGCACCGCCGCCGGCAAGGTCGCCCAGTGGAAGCCGGTGTACGGCGACGACATCCCCGACCACCCGCTGGTGCCCGCGCCGCTGCTGCCCCAGCCGTTGATGGTCGACCGCCAGGTGATCCCGGTGCTGTTGCTGGGCCAGGGCGACTGCGACGGCTCCACGGTGGTCCACGTGCCCAGCATCCGCACCGTGATCGCCGGTGACTTCGTCTACAACGGCACCCATGTCTGGACGGCCGACACCACCCCGGAACAGCGCACCGCGTGGGTGCGCAACCTCGGCCGGATCGCCGAGCTCGGCGTGGAACGGGTGATCGCCGGCCACCGGGCGCCCGAGCAGGACGACGACGCGACCCGGGTGCTCGCCTTCACCGGTGAGTACCTGCAGGACTTCGACCGGCTGCTGGCCGAGTACCCGGACGACGCGGAGGGGCTGGTCGCCGCGGTGGGCGAGCGGTACGGGGAGCTGACCCTGCCGGCCATCCTGGAGCTGAGCGTCGCCGCCAACCTCGCCCGCCCCCGGTACCCGGAGGAGGACGACGGGATCGTCGACGCCGAGATCGTCGACGAGGACCCCGAGGACTGACCGGCCCCGGGCGGATACTGGCGGCATGACGCCGTACGACGTGATCGTGCCCGCCGGGGGCGCCGCCCGCCGGCTCGGCGGCGCGGACAAGCCCGGGCTGACCGTCGGCGGGACGGCGCTGCTCGACCGGGTACTCGCCGCCGCCGCCGGCGCCCGCACCACCGTGGTGGTCGGTCCGGTCCGGCCCACCGCGCGGACCGGGGTCCGCTGGACCCGTGAGCGGCCGCCCGGCGGCGGGCCGGTGGCGGCCGTCGCTGCCGGCCTGGCCGAGGTGACGGCCGAGGTGGTGCTGCTGCTCGCCGCCGACCTGCCGTTCCTGGACGAGCGGACCGTCCGCCGGCTGGCCTCGGCCCTCTCCGGCGGGGAGCCGGAGGGCGAGGCCGCCGCCCCGATCGACGCGGCCGTCCTGGTGGACGCGGCCGGGCGGGACCAGCCGCTCGCCGCCGCCTACCGCACCGCCGCCCTGCGCGCCGCGCTGGCCGCCGCCGGGGATCCGGCGGGGCTGCCGCTGCGCCGGCTGACCGGCGGCCTGCGCACCCTGCGGCTGGCCGACACCGACGACGTCACCTACGACTGCGACACCTGGGAGGAGCTGGAGCGGGCCCGCGAACGGGACCGCTCGTAGGTCCCGTCCGGTCCGTCCGGCGGCGCCGCACGGCGAAGCGCGGCACCGCGGGAAACCGCGCGCCGCGGCCCGGCCGACGGTCCTCCCCGGGCCGCCGCCCGGCGCCGGCGGCCCGCCGGCGCCGGCGACGACGCGCGCCGCTCGCCGGGGAAACAACCCGGGGAAACCGCCGATCAGGCAGCATGGGGCCCATGGAGCGCACGCTGGATGACTGGATGGCCGAGGTCCGGGCCGAGCTGGGGATCGACCTGGACGTCGACGTCCGCGGACTGCTCGACCTCACCCGGGTGGTCGCGCACGGGGTGGCCCGCCCCGCCGCGCCGCTGACCGCCTTCCTGGTCGGCTACGCGGCCGCGCAGCGCGGCGGCGGCCCGGAGGCCGTCGCCGAGGCGTCCCGGCGCGCCGCCGAACTCGCCGAGCGCTGGGCGGCGGCGGCCGGGCCGGAGCACCCGTGAGCACCGTCGAGGAGGCCGCCGGGCCCGGCAGACGCTCCGCCGCCGGGCCCCTGACGTGGCCGCAGGCCCGGGCGGCAGCCCGCCGGGCCGGACTGCACCCGCTCCCGCCGCAGCACCTGGACCTGGCCGACGCGCTCGGCCGGACCCTCGCCGAGCCGCTCACCGCCCTCACCGACCTGCCCGCCTTCGACACCTCGGCGATGGACGGCTGGGCCGTCGCCGGGCCGGGCCCCTGGCGGGTCGCCGGGCGGATACTGGCCGGGCAGCCGGCCGTGCCGCCGCTGGCCGACGGCGCGGCCACCGAGATCGCCACCGGGGCCCGGCTCCCGTCCGGTGCCACCGCGGTGCTGCGTCGCGAGCACGGCGAGCGGATCGGCGCCCTGCTGCACGACCGCACCCCGGGCTCGCTGACCACCGGCCAGGACGTCCGCCCGCGCGGCCAGGAGTGCCGTCGCGGTGAGGCGCTGCTGGCCGCCGGCACCCCGGTCGGCCCGGCCGTGCTGGGCCTCGCCGCGGCCTGCGGCCACGACCGGCTGGCGGTCCGCCGCCGCCCGGTCGTCGAACTCCTCGTCCTGGGGGACGAACTGCTCGGCTCCGGGATCCCGCGGTCCGGCCTGGTCCGGGACGCGCTCGGTCCGCTGCTGCCGCCCTGGCTGCGCGCGGCCGGCGCCGAGGTGGGCGAACCGCGCGCCGTCCGGGACGACTTCGGCCTGCTCCGGGACGCCGTCCGGCACTCCGCCGCCGATGTGGTGGTCACCACCGGCGGGACGGCCGCCGGTCCGGTCGACTTCCTGCACCGGGCCCTGGTCGAGGCCGGCGCCCGGTTGCTGGTGGACGGCGTCGCCGTCCGCCCCGGCCACCCCATGCTGCTCGCCGAACTCCCGGGTGGCCGGCACCTGGTGGGACTGCCGGGCAACCCGCTGGCCGCGGTGGCCGGCGCCGTCACCCTGGCCCTGCCGCTGCTGTACGCCCGGGGCGGCCGGTCCGTCGGCGAGCCGGTGCTCGCACCCGCCGCCGTCGACCTGGCCGGGCACCCCGCCGACACCCGGCTGCTGCCGGTGCGCCGCGCCGCGCGGGGCGTCGTCCCGCTGGCCTTCGACGGCCCGGCGATGCTGCGCGGCCTGGCCCGCGCCGAGGCGCTCGCCGTGCTGCCGCCCGGTGGCGCGGTGGCCGGTGACACCGTCGAGCTCCTGGAGGCCCCGTGAGCGCGCGCCGCCGCGAGTCGCCGCTGCGCGCGGTGGCCCCCGGCACCGAACCGTGGGCGGACGCCGGCATCGTGCTGCCCGCCCGGCGCTCCGCGCCCGCCGTCCGGCAGGTCGGCTCGCGGCTGCTGGTGGCGCTCGCCGTGCTGGTGGCCACCACCGTGGTCGTCTGGCTGGACCGGGACGGCTACAACGACAACGCCGGCGGCGGGGTGAGCTTCCTCGACGCGGCCTACTACGCCACCGTGACGCTCTCCACCACCGGGTACGGCGACATCACCCCGTTCAGTGACAGCGCCCGGCTCACCAACATCTTCGTGATCACTCCGCTGCGGGTGATCTTCCTGATCATCCTGGTCGGCACCACGCTCGAAGTGCTGACCGAACGCACCCGCCAGCAGTGGCGGTTGAACCGCTGGAGGTCCACCGTGCACGAGCACACCGTCGTGATCGGTTACGGCACCAAGGGGCGCAGCGCCGTCGACACCCTGCTCGGCCAGGGAGTGCGCAAGGAGGAGATCGTGGTCGTCGACCCGCAGCGCAAGGTGATCGACCAGGCCGCCCAGCACGGGCTGGTGGGGGTGGTCGGCGACGCCACCCGGACGGACACCCTGCTGCGCGCCGGCCTGCCGGCGGCCGCGCGGGTGGTGGTGGCGCCGGAGCGGGACGACACCGCCGTCCTGATCACGCTGACCGCGCGTCAGCTCACCAAGGCGGCCACCGTGGTCGCGGCCGTGCGGGAGGACGAGAACGCGCCGCTGCTGCGGCAGAGCGGCGCCGACGTCGTGGTGACCAGCTCCAGTTCGGCGGGCCGGCTGCTCGGCATGTCGATGCTCAGCCCACACGCCGGCGCGGTCATGGAGGACCTGCTCACCTACGGCAACGGCCTGGACGTGATCGAGCGCCCGGTCACCCGGGCCGAGGCCGGGCGCGGCCCGCGGGACTGCGAGGACCTCGTGGTCGCGGTGGTCCGGGGTCGCCGGGTGATCAACTACACCGAGCCGGAGGCCCGGGTGCTCCAGCTCACCGACCGGGTGATCGTCATCAAGTGACCGGCCGGTGGCTACAGTCCGTGCCATGACTGAGCAACCGCTGCCCCCCTTCGGCACGTTCGAGACGGTCGCCCCGGCCCTGGACGTCTGCGACCTCCTCGCCGGGCCGGTGGCCGACGCCCTCAGGAACTGGGACGACCGGGAGGCCGCCCGGTCCGTGCTCTATGTGGACACCGACCCGGAGAAGGCGGACACCGCGGTGTTCTGCGAGACCTACGGGGTGCCGCTGGAGGCCTCGGCGAACTGCGTGGTGGTGGCCGCCAAGCGCGGCGGGGAGACCACGCGGGCCGCCTGTCTGGCGCTCGCCCACACCCGGGTGGACGTCAACCGGGCCGTCCGCAAGCGGCTGGAGGCGCGCAAGGCCTCGTTCGCGCCGATGGACGCGGCGGTCGCGCAGACGGGGATGGAGTACGGCGGCATCACGCCGGTCGGCCTGCCCGCCGGCTGGCCGCTGCTGATCGACGCGGCGGTGGCCGGGGCACCGTACGTCCTGGTGGGCAGCGGGCGGCGGCGGGGCAAGCTGATCCTGCCGGGCCGGGCGCTGGCGACCCTGCCGGGAGCCGAGGTGCTGGCCGGGCTGGCGGGGTGAACCGGGTGCCCCGGCCCGGTCGGACCGAGTGCTCCCGCCGGCTGCGCGGGGCGCCCCCGCGGCCCCGCCGGAACGCAGTAGCTTCGGGTCATGCATGCGATGACGATTCCTGAACCCGGTGGGCCCGAGGCGCTGGTCTGGGCCGAGGTGCCGGACCCGGTGCCCGGTGACGGCGAGGTCCTGGTCGAGGTGGCGGCGACCGCCGTCAACCGGGCCGACCTGCTCCAGCGGCAGGGTTTCTACAACCCGCCGCCGGGCAGCTCGCCCTACCCCGGCCTGGAGTGCTCGGGGCGGATCGTCGCCCTCGGGCCCGGGGTGGCCGGCTGGGCGGTCGGCGACGAGGTCTGCGCGCTGCTGGCCGGCGGCGGCTACGCGCAGCGGGTCGCGGTGCCGGCCGGGCAGTTGCTGCCGGTGCCGAAGGGGCTCGACCTGGAGCAGGCCGCCGCGCTGCCGGAGGTCGCCGCGACGGTGTGGTCCAACGTCTTCCTGGTCGCGCACCTGCGGCCGGGGGAGACGGTGCTGCTGCACGGCGGGGCCAGCGGCATCGGGACGATGGCGATCCAGCTGGCCAAGGCCGTCGGGGCCCGGGTGGCGGTGACGGCGGGGAGTGCCGAGAAGCTGGCCCGGTGCGCCGAGCTGGGCGCCGACATCATGATCAACTATCGCGAGCAGGACTTCGTCGAGGTGCTCCGGGAGGCCACCGGCGGCGCCGGGGCGGACGTGATCCTGGACCTCATGGGCGCGGCGTACCTGCAGCGGAACGTGGACGCGCTGGCGGTCAACGGCCGGCTGGTGATCATCGGCCTGCAGGGCGGGGTGCAGGGCGAGATCAACCTCAACACGCTGCTGCGCAAGCGCGGCGCGGTGATCGCGACCAATCTGCGCGGGCGGCCGCTGGCGGAGAAGGCCGCGATCGTGGCGGCGGTGCGCGAGCACGTCTGGCCGCTGGTCGAGTCGGGGCTGGTCCGGCCGGTGATCGACCGGGTGCTGCCGCTGGCCGAGGCGGCCGCCGGGCACCGGGCGCTGGAGAACGGCGAGCAGGTCGGCAAGGTGGTGCTGCGGGCCTGAGGCCCGGCCGGGGCCGCCGGGAGGCGGTGGAGGAGACCGTGGTCCGGCCGGACGGTTGGTGCACAGCCGTTCGAAATGCCCGGAATGCCCGATTGTGTGACGCTGGTCCGGAGCTGTCCCGCCGCCGACCCCGCCTGTGCGCGGTCGGCCGTCGGAAGGACCTCGACCGTGGCCGCACCTTCGAACGCGTTCCTCGGGCCGCTGCCCGCCACGCCCTCCCACGGCCGTACCCCGGGCCGGGCCGGTACAGGCGGTCGCCGGGCCCGTCGCAGCGACCGCCGACTGCGGCGGCTGTTGGCGGTGGCGGTGCTCGGCCTCGCCCTGCCGCTGGTCGTGCCGGCGCCGGCCGCCGTGGCGGACCGGCCGACCGGCCCGCGGGAGGCCGTCGCCGGGCCGGAGACCTCCACCGCGCTCGCCGCGCCGTCGGCGCCGTCGACGGACCCGTCCGGGCCGGCCACGTCGTCCGAGCCCGGTTCGCCTGCCGGGAACGGGCCGGTGCCGGGCGGGCCCGGCCGGTCCGGTTCGCCCTCCGCCGGTGCCGGCCCGGCCTCCTCCGAAGCCTCGCCCTCGGCCTCCGCCGCTCCGGAGCCGTCTCCGGAGCCGACCCCTGCTCCGACTCCGACTCCAGCGCCGGAGTCGCCAGTCGCACCGCCGGCGCCGACCGGCACCCCGTCGCCGCCCCCGAGCGCGCAGCCGCCGGCCCCGCCGGCCCTGCCCCCGGCGGTCGCCGTGGCACCGCAGCACCAGAACGGGCGCCCCCGCCCCGGGCCGGCGGCCGGCGGGCCCTGGGCCGGCCGGGACGCGGCCGGCCACCGGCACCGGCCGGCCTCGGCCCCCGAGCGGGTCCCCGAGCGCCGACCGGAGCAGGGGCCGGAGCAGCCGGTCCAGGCCGAGCAGGCCGCCCCGGACGCGGACCCCGGTACGCCGGAGACCACCGCGCCGGCCGAGGACGCCGTGCCGGACGGCGCCACCGTGGCGGCCGGGGCGACCGCCCAGCAGGCCGCCGGAGCCGTCCCGGCCGTGCTGCCCGCTCGCTGGCGCGACGCCTCCACGCTCCAGCTCCCGCTGGGCGCGGGCCTCGGCCTGATCGGCTGCGGCCTGGGGCTGATCGGCCTGCGCCTGCGCAAGGGCTGAGCCGGCCTGCGCCCCCGCGCGAACTGAGTATCCGTACGGATGCCGGGCTCCCGCGCGGGGGCGTAGCGTCGTGCCCGGACGTGCCGCGGTGGCGGCGGTCGGTGACGTCGCTCGGTGGCAGCGGTGCGGTGGCGGTGGCGCGGTCGGGGTTCCGCCCGACCAACCCCAGTGAGGAAGAATGTTGTTCATGACGAATCCGATGAACGAGCGCTCGCCGCAGGATCTGTACCAGGCCATGGGCGGGCAGTCGCAGGACGGCCAGAAGGTGCTGATCGTCGGACCGGACGGGCTGCCCGTGGGTCAGGGGTTCGCCGGTTCGACCCAGGACGACGGTGAGGGGCCGCGCGAGCTCCCGGTGACCGAGATGGTGGAGCAGCCGGCCAAGGTCATGCGGATCGGCAGCATGATCAAGCAGCTGTTGGAAGAGGTCCGGGCGGCTCCTCTCGACGAGGCCAGCCGGGTCCGCCTGAAGGACATCCACGCCAGCTCCATCAAGGAACTGGAGCTCGGCCTGGCCCCCGAACTGGTCGCGGAGCTGGAGCGGCTCTCGCTCCCCTTCACCGAGGACACCATCCCGACCGAGGCCGAGCTGCGGATCGCGCAGGCGCAGCTGGTGGGCTGGCTGGAGGGCCTGTTCCACGGCATCCAGACCGCGCTGTTCGCCCAGCAGATGGCGGCGCGGGCCCAGTTGGAGCAGATGCGGCGGGCGCTGCCGCCCGGCCTGCAGGGCGCCGACCAGGAGGGCGACGAGCCCGGCGAGGGCCGCGGCATCCGCTCCGGTCCGTACCTGTAGGCCCGGTACCGGCCCCGCACGGGCCCCGCACCGGCCCCGCGGGAGCGCCGCGGGGGCCGGGTCGGCCGCCCGGTGTCGGACGTACCGCCACGATCCGGTGCCGAACGCACGACCGACCCACTACCGCCCGGTAGTGGGTCGCGGCTCGGACACAGTGTCGGCCCTGCGCCGATCACTGTCGCCGCGAGCCGATACCCTGGGCCCCTGTCGCAGGCCGGGCGAGCGCCGCGACAGGGGTCGGGCGGGCCACGAAAGCGGGCCCGACCACGCACGGACGAGACCGAACGTCACGGTTGCGGCGGCACGACCGCGCCGAGGGGGAGCAGAGGACCATGAGCGAGCACGGCAACGCGGCGGTCGAGGGCCAATCCCTGGGCAACGGCAGGTACGTGCTGCAGCGGGTGCTGGGTGAGGGCGGCATGGCCTCCGTGCACCTCGCCTACGACAACGTGCTCGGCCGGTCGGTCGCGCTGAAGAGCATGCACGCCGAGCTCGGGCGCGACGAGTCCTTCAAGGAGCGGTTCCGCCGCGAGGCGCAGGCCGTGGCCCGGCTGGAGCACGCCAACATCGTCACGGTCTACGACAGTGGCGAGGACGTCGCCCCCGACGGCTCCACCACCCCGTACATCGTGATGCAGCTGGTCGACGGCAAGGGCCTGCGCGACGCGATCAACGAGGCGGTCGCGCAGTACGGCGCGATGCCCACCGAGGAGGCGCTGCGGGTCACCGTCGGCGTGCTGAACGCGCTGGAGGCCTCGCACGACCAGGGCCTGGTCCACCGCGACATCAAGCCCGGCAACGTGATGTTCGACCGCAAGGGCAACATCAAGGTCATGGACTTCGGCATCGCCCGCGCGCTGGAGTCCGGGGTCACCTCCATGACCCAGACCGGCATGGTGGTCGGCACCCCGCAGTACCTCTCGCCCGAGCAGGCGCTCGGCAAGCCGGTGGACGCCCGCTCCGACCTCTACTCGGTCGGCGTGATGCTCTTCGAGATGCTCACCGGCCAGCTGGTCTTCGACGGCGACTCGGCGTTCTCGATCGCCTACAAGCACGTCCAGGAGGAGCCCCCGGCGCCGTCCACCGTCAACCGGACGGTCAGCCCGGCGGTGGACGCCTTCGTCGCCCAGGCGCTGCGCAAGGACCCGGCGCACCGCTTCCCGAGCGCGGCGGCCATGCGCGACGAGGCGGAGCGACTGATCGCGGCGGAGAAGGGCGGCGGCAACGGCAACCAGCTGGCCGCCAGCTCGCCGCTGGTGATCACCGACGGCCCGCGCTCGGTGCACGCCGCACCGCCCGTCCCGCAGGCTCCGCAGACCCCGCAGCCGTTCCAGCAGCAGTACCGGACGCCGCCGCCGGCGTACCAGACCCCGCCGCCGCAGCACCCGCAGACGCCGCAGCCGTTCCCGCAGCAGTACCAGACCCCGCCGCCGGCCTTCCAGGCCCCGCAGCACTTCCCGCCGCAGGCGCACACCCCGCCGCCCCAGCCGATGCCGGCGCAGTTCCAGCCGGCTCCCGCGTCGAACAGCGGCGGCTGCTCCACCGCACTGGTGATCGTCGGCATCATCATCGGCGTGATCATCCTCGCCATCATCATCATCGCCATCGTGGTGACGAAGGCGGAGAAGGACACCAAGAGCTCCCGGTCCGCCGAGCGGCCCGCGACCGTCCTGCACCTGGACGACCTGCCCGACCGGAATGGCCTGCTCTGACGCGTTCCGCCCGGATCGGGCGTGCTACGGGGGAAGTCCGGAGGCGGTAGCGTTCGGGGACACGAAGCGACAGGGCACCGCGATCCGAGCGAACGCCCGGGGCGAGGAGCGATGGCACAGACGCAGCAGCCGGACGACGACGAGGGTGCCGGGGCGGCCGGTTCGGCCGGCGGAGCCCGCAGGATGCCCGAGCCCGGCAGCGACAGCGCCGCCACCTCCGCACTCCCGCCGTTCGGCGGCGGCCCGCAGACCCCCGGCCGGGGCACCGCGGCCCCGCTCGGCACGGTCGGCGACGGCCGCTACCGGCTGACCCACCGGCTCGGCCGCGGTGGCATGGCCGAGGTCTTCGCCGCCCAGGACGTCCGGCTCGGCCGGACCGTCGCCGTCAAGCTGCTGCGCCCCGAACTCGCCCAGGACGACATCGCCCGGCTGCGCTTCACCCGGGAGGCACACGCCGTCGCGGCGCTCAACCACCACTCGATCGTCGCGGTCTACGACACCGGCGAGGAGTACGTCGGCGACGAGTCGACGCCCTACATCGTGATGGAACTGGTCGAGGGCCGGACCGTCCGCGAGCTGCTGGTGGACGAGGAGGCGCCGCCGGTCGACCAGGCGCTGATCATCATCGCCGGGGTGCTGGAGGCACTCGCCTACAGCCACCGGCACGGCATCGTGCACCGGGACATCAAGCCCGCCAACGTCATCATCACGACCACCGGCGCGGTCAAGGTGATGGACTTCGGCATCGCCCGCGCGCTGACCGGCACCGCCAGCACCATGACCCAGACCGGCATGGTCATGGGCACCCCGCAGTACCTCTCGCCCGAACAGGCCCTCGGCAAGCCGGTCGACCACCGTTCCGACCTGTACGCGGCCGGCTGCATGCTCTACGAGCTGCTCACGCTGCGCCCGCCGTTCACCGGCGACACCCCGCTCTCGGTGGTCTACCAGCACGTGCAGGACATGCCGGTGCCACCGGCGCAGGTCAACGCGCGGGTGCCGGCCGCGCTCGACCCGCTGGTGCTGCGCTCGCTCGCCAAGAACCCGGACGACCGCTTCCAGGACGCCGACGAGTTCCGCGCCCACGTCCAGCACGCGCTGCGCGAGATGCACGGCGGGGCCTGGGCGGCGGGTGCCGCGGCGGCCGGGCTGGCGGCCGCCGGCCAGGGCCACAGCGGCGCCACCCCGATGATCGGGGCGGACGGCGAGACGGCCCTCACCGCGCCGTTCGGCATGGGTGGCGCGAGCGACTCGACCACGGTGCTGCCGTACCAGGTGCCGGGCGGTCCGCACACCCCGTCCGCGCCCTACCCGGGGGTCGGTGGGCCGTACGGCGGCGGCCAGGACGGCTCGGGCGGCGGCGACGGGGACGACGGGGACGACGGTCGGCGGCGCGGGCCCTGGGGCTGGGTGGCCGGCGTCGCGGCGGTGCTCGTCGCGTCCGGTGTCGGTATCGCACTCGCACTCAGCGGGAACGGCAACGGCGGGGACCACAGCCCCACCCCGGCGCCCACGCAGTCCGTTTCGTCGGTCACCTCGCCCGAGGCCGGCACGCCCACCACCGGTGGGAACACCCCGACCTCGGCGCCGGTCACTCAGAGCCCGCGGAAGCCGCAGCAGCCGACCGACACCAACAACAACCAGAGCCCGGCGCCCACCGTTCCCTCCGGCAAGCACTCGCCGAGCATGACGCCGACGCCCACCGGGACGAAGTCGGCGAGCTCCACCCCGACGTCCACCGGAACGCCGACCGGCGGAACCAGCCCGACGCCGACGGGCGGGGCCACCGGCACGCCGACCGGCGGCGCGACGGGGACCCAGCCGCCGCCGACCACGAAGCCGCCGGTGACGCAGCCGCCGGGCGGCGGTGGGACCACCCCGCCCACTACCGGCGGCTGACCGCCGGGGTCAGTTGGCGAAGGCGTCCAGCACCTGCTCGTACTCCTGGCACCACCAGGCCAGCTGGCCCGCCGAGGCGGGGTAGAGCGGGTCGGCCCGGTGGTCGGCCCGCTGGTAGCGCCACTGGAGCATCCAGAAGTCGTTGAGCCGCTCCCACCAGACCCGGTGGGCGGCCGCGGCCAGGTGCTCCGCGGTGGCCGCCCCGGTGGCCCGGTAAGCCTGTGAGTAGTGCCGGACCCGGACGAGGTCGAGCGCTCCCGACGTCCGGTCGTTGAAGACCAGGGTGGCGGCGCGGACGGCCTCCTCGGCGCGCGGCTGCGGGCCGAGCTTGTCCCAGTCCAGGACGGCCGCGATCCGGTCGCCCTCGTGCAGCAGGTTGAGCCCGTGGAAGTCGCCGTGCGTCCAGCCGGTGGGCGGGGCGGCCTGCGGGGCCGGCCGGCGGTGGGCGTACTCGGCGAGCAGGTCGAGCCGTTCGGTGAGCCGCTGCTCGACCAGCGCGTCCAACTCGCCGTACGGGCGGTGTCCGCGGGCGCTCAGCCGTAGCTCGCGGGCGAGCCGGGCACTGTCCAGGGGGTCGGCGCTGCGGTAGCCGGCGGGTTGCGGGACCGGGGCGCAGACGTCGTCGAGTGCGCCGTGCAGTCGCCCGAGCAGCGCGCCGAGGGCGTCGCACTGCGGGAGGGAGAGGTCGCTGCCGTGCCGGTGTCGGCCATCGACCCAGGGGAAGAGCGCGAACAGCCGCCCGCCGAACGCGTCCACCGTGACCGACCGTTCGGCACAGGCCAGCGGGGGAGCGACGGGCAGTCCGAGGGCGTCCAGCGCGGCCATCGCGCGGTGGTGCTCGGCGATGGACCCGCGGTGCGCGGTGGCGGCGTCGACGTAGCACTTCAGGAAGTACGTCCCGGCCTCGGTGGTGACCCGGTAGCCCCGGTTCAACAGGCCCTCGGCGACCGGTTCGGCGGTGAGCAGCCGCCCCACTCGGTAGCGCCGCAGGACCTCGGCCAGGGCGAGGTGCGGGACGGGCGGGCTGAGGGTCCCTATCGGGGGTGCGGTGAGGTCGGGGCGGGCCGGGGCACAGGCGAGGGTCTGGCTGAAAGTCACAGCCTGAGGTTAGGGCCCCCTGGCGGGGGTCCTTGACAAACCGTCAGGTCTGTGATGCGCCCGGCTCTCAGTGCTGCTGGTCGGCCTGGTGCCGGGCCACGAAGGCGGCGGCCTGGGTGCGTCGCTCCATGCCCATCTTGGCGAGCAGGCTGGAGACGTAGTTCTTGACCGTCTTCTCGGCCAGGTGCAGCTCGTTGCCGATCTGGCGGTTGGTCATCCCCTCGCCGATCAGGTCGAGGATGCGGCGCTCCTGCTTGGTGAGCTGGGACAGTCGTTCGTCCTCCTTCTCGCCGCCGTCGCGCAACCGGGCCAGCACCCGGCTGGTGGCCACCGGGTCGAGCAGCGACTTGCCGGCCGCGACGTCCCGGACGGCGGTGATCAGGTCGGTGCCGCGGATCGCCTTCAGGACGTAGCCGGAGGCGCCCGCCATGATCGAGTCGAACAGTGCCTCGTCGTCCGAGAACGAGGTCAGCATCAGACACTTGATCTCCGGCAGCCGGGAGCGGATCTCCCGGCAGACCTCGACGCCGTTGCCGTCCGGCAGCCGGACGTCGAGTACCGCGACGTCCGGGTGGACGGCGGGGATCCGGGTGACGGCCTCGGCGGCGGTGCCGGCCTCGCCGACCACCTCGATGTCGTCCTCGACCGAGAGAAGATCGTGGACGCCCCGCCTGACCACCTCGTGGTCGTCGAGCAGGAATACCCTGATTTGTCCGTTATCAGTCACGCGCAAAGCCTCCCATATCACCGTAGGAAAGACCTATTGCGCGCATCACCGCGGCGGCGCTATCCGGCCAGAGTGTCGGAAAGCGATACCGGCAACCCCCTTACGAACGGGGCTCCGCCCGGATAACGTGCGCAGGTGTCCTGAAGGCGACCGAATTGAGAGCTGCGCCACGCCCGCCCGTCACCCCCCACCACCCTTCCGACGGCGGGCTGCGCGCGACACCACCAGTTGTTGTGGGCCCTGAACAAGTAGGACGTCCTAGCGCAAGCGCGCCAAGGGCTGCCGCTGGGTAACGTTCTCGTGAGGGACGCCGTCGGAACAGGATCACCACCTGCCTTGCAGCCGGTGCGCACACCCACGCGCGCCCCGCGAGGCGGTGACCGGACCGGTCACCGGCGACCCCGGGCGGCCGGACAGACCGAGGAGTGAACGTGACCGTCAAAAGCACGGCGAGGGCCCGCAAGAAGGCGGCCCCCGGCGTCCCTGACACCCTCCGCGCCACGGGTACGGACGCCCAGCCGGAGCTCGTACAGCTGCTCACCCCGGAAGGAGAGCGGGTCGAGCACCCGGACTACCCGCTCACCACCACCCCGGAGGAGCTGCGCGCCCTCTACCGCGACCTGGTGCTGGTGCGCCGGTTCGACGCCGAGGCCACCGCGCTGCAGCGCCAGGGCGAGCTGGGCCTCTGGGCCTCGCTGCTCGGCCAGGAGGCGGCCCAGGTCGGCTCCGGGCGGGCCATGCGCACCGGCGACTACGCCTTCCCCACCTACCGCGAGCACGGTGTGGCCTGGTGCCGCGACGTCGACCCGCTGAACCTGCTCGGCATGTTCCGCGGCGTGAACCACGGCGGCTGGGACCCGAACGAGAAGAACTTCCACCTGTACACCATCGTGATCGGCGCGCAGACCCTGCACGCCACCGGCTACGCGATGGGCATCACCAAGGACGGCGCGGACGACGCGGTGATCGCCTACTTCGGCGACGGCGCCTCCAGCCAGGGCGACGTCAACGAGGCCTTCACCTTCGCCTCGGTCTACAACGCCCCGGTGGTCTTCTTCTGCCAGAACAACCAGTGGGCGATCTCCGAGCCCACCACCACCCAGACCAAGATCCCGCTGTACCGCCGCGCCTCCGGCTTCGGCTTCCCGGGCGTCCGGGTCGACGGCAACGACGTGCTGGCCTGCCTGGCGGTCACCCGCTGGGCGCTCGACCACGCCCGCAGCGGCAACGGGCCGGTGCTGATCGAGGCGTTCACCTACCGGATGGGCGCGCACACCACCTCCGACGACCCGACCCGCTACCGCCCGTCCGAGGAGACCGAGGCCTGGAAGGCCAAGGACCCGATCACCCGGCTCCAGGCGCTCCTGGAGAAGGAGGGCCTGGCGGACGCGGAGTTCTTCGCCTCGATCGAGGCCGAGAGCGAGCAGCTGGGGCTGCGGGTGCGCGAGGGCGTGCGCACCATGCCGGACCCGGACCCGACCCTGATCTTCGACCACGTCTACGCCGAGCCGCACGCGCTGGTCGATGAGGAACGGGCCGAGTACGTCGAGTACGCGGCCTCCTTCGAGGCGGGGGAGAACCTCTGATGGCCGGTCAGCTCAGCATCGCGAAGGCGCTCAACGAGGCGCTGCGCAAGTCGCTGGAGAACGACCCGAAGACGCTCCTGATGGGCGAGGACATCGGCAAGCTCGGTGGCGTCTTCCGGATCACCGACGGCCTGCAGAAGGACTTCGGCGACAGCCGGGTGATCGACTCCCCGCTCGCCGAGTCCGGCATCGTCGGCACCGCGATCGGCCTCGCCCTGCGCGGCTACCGCCCGGTGGTGGAGATCCAGTTCGACGGGTTCGTCTACCCGGCCTTCGACCAGATCGTCTCCCAGCTGGCCAAGATGCACGCCCGCGCGCTCGGGCACGTCAAGATGCCGGTCACCATCCGCATCCCGTACGCGGGCGGCATCGGCGCGGTCGAGCACCACAGCGAGTCGCACGAGGCGTACTTCGCGCACACCGCCGGTCTGCGGGTGGTCTCGCCCTCCAGCGCCCACGACGCGCACTGGATGCTGCGCCAGGCCATCGAGTCGGACGACCCGGTGATCTTCCTGGAGCCCAAGCGCCGGTACTGGGACAAGGGCGAGGTCGGCGAGGCCGCCGACCTGGGTCTGTACGACGCCCGGATCGTGCGCCCCGGCGCGGACGCGACGCTGATCGCCTACGGGCCGATGGTCAAGGTCTGCCTGGAGGCCGCCGCGGCCGCCGAGGAGGACGGCCGCCGGCTGGAGGTCGTCGACCTGCGCTCGCTCTCCCCGGTGGACTTCGCCACCCTGGAGGAGTCGGTCAAGCGGACCGGCCGCGGCATCGTGGTCCACGAGGCGCCGGTCTTCCTGGGCATGGGCGCCGAGCTGGCCGCCCGGCTGACCGAGCGGTGCTTCTACCACCTGGAGGCACCGATCCTGCGGGTCGGCGGCTACCACGCGCCGTACCCGCCGTCCCGGGTCGAGGAAGCCTTCCTGCCGGACCTGGACCGCGTGCTCGACGCCGTCGACCGCGCGCTCGCGTACTGAACCGGGGAGCGAAGATGACCACCGAAGTTCGCTCGCTCCGCGAGTTCAAGATGCCCGACGTGGGCGAGGGCCTCACCGAGGCCGAGATCCTCAGCTGGTACGTCAAGCCGGGCGACACCGTGACGGACGGCCAGGTCGTCTGCGAGGTGGAGACCGCCAAGGCCGCCGTGGAGCTGCCGATCCCGTTCAACGGGGTCGTCGAGCAGCTGTTCTTCCCGGAGGGCTCGACGGTCGACGTCGGCACCGTGATCATCTCGGTCGCGGTGGCCGGGGAGGCCGGCGCCGTCGCTCCGGCCGCGGCCGCCCCGGCGGCCCCGGCGGCGCCGGTGGCCGCTCCGGCCGAGGCCGAGGCGGAGCCCGCCCGGCGCGAGGTGCTGGTCGGCTACGGTCCGCGGACCGGCGGCACCCAGCGTCGCGCCCGCCGGACGACCACGACCACCACGACCACGGTGGTCGCCGCGCCCGTCGCCCCGGCTGCTCCGGCACCCGTCGCCGTGCCGCCGGTGGTGCCGGTACTGCCGGAACAGCCCACCGGTGACCGGCCGTTGGCCAAGCCGCCGGTGCGCAAGCTCGCCAAGGACCTCGGTGTCGACCTGCGGGCCGTCACGGCGACCGGCCCGGGTGGCGTGGTCACCCGCGAGGACGTGCACGCGCACGCCGCCGCGGCGGCCGTCGTCACGGTGCCCGCGGTGGAGCCGGCTGAGGCGCCCGCGGCAGCTCCGGCGGAGTCGGTGGTGGTGGCGACCGCCGCCACCGGGGACGTCCGGGTGCCGATCAAGGGTGTCCGCAAGGCGACCGCGCAGGCGATGGTGGCCTCGGCCTTCACCGCCCCGCACGTCACCGAGTTCGTCCAGGTCGACGTCACCCGCACGATGAAGTTCGTCCGCCGGCTCAAGGAGAGCGGCGAGCTGGGCCGGGACGTCCGGGTCAGCCCGCTGCTGCTGGTCGCCAAGGCGCTGCTGATCGCGATCAAGCGGCACCCCGAGATCAACGCCCAGTGGGACGAGGCGGCCCAGGAGATCGTCATCAGGGGCCAGGTGAACCTCGGCATCGCTGCGGCCACCCCGCGCGGCCTGATCGTCCCCAACATCAAGGACGCGGGCGCCAAGACGCTGTCCGGCCTGGCGGTCTCGCTCGGCGAGCTGATCGACACCGCCCGGCTGGGCAAGACCTCGCCGAACGACATGCAGGGCGGCACCGTCACCATCACCAACGTCGGCGTCTTCGGCGTCGACACCGGCACCCCGATCCTCAACCCGGGCGAGGCGGCGATCCTCGCCTTCGGCGCGGTCCGGGAGCTGCCGTGGGTGCACAAGGGCAAGGTGGTGCCGCGTCAGGTCACCACGCTGGCCCTCTCCTTCGACCACCGCCTGGTGGACGGGGAACTGGGCTCCAAGGTGCTGGCCGACGTCGCCGCGCTGCTGGAGCGCCCCAAGCGTCTGATCACCTGGGGCTGACCGGCCGGAACGCGGGAAGGGCCTTTCCCCCCACCACTGGTGGGGGGAAAGGCCCTTCCGGTTTCCGTGGGCGATCAGCGCTGGGGACGCAGTCGGCGCACGGCGAGCAGGGCGCCAGCGCCGAGGGCGGCGGCGAGGCGGCGGCCGGAGAGCGAGGTGGTGTCCTTCGCAAAAGCGGAGATAACGGACTTGCGCATGACGTGACTCCCCAGGGTCAGGATGCTGGCGGTGTGTGAAGGTGACCGGCTTCGCTCAGTCGAGCGGTAGCGCCCCCCCGGGCTTGCCGGTCTCGCTCTCCGTGCCTTCATCCGTATGGACGTGCGTCCCCGCCAGGGGTTGCAGGTGGTTTCGAAAGTTCTTCGAGAATCTTCGAGCGGCCCACCACCGGGGGCCGCTCCGCGATACTGCCGCCATGGCAGAGGAGCTGATAACCCGTTCGGCGGACAGTCGGACCGACCCCGAGGAGCGCCGTTCGCTGCGGCGGGACGCCTCCCTCCCCGCGGTCCTGGCCGGGCTGGTGTGCATCGTGGTCTCGTTCTCCGGGCCGCTGGTGGTGGTCCTCGCGGCGGCCTCGGCCGGGCGGCTGGACGAGGCGCACACCGCCTCCTGGATCTGGGCGGTGGCCATCGGCAGCGGGTTTCCCGGCCTGCTGCTCAGCTGGTGGACCAGGACGCCGGTGATCACCGCCTGGTCCACTCCGGGTGCCGCGCTGCTGGTCACCAGCCTCGGCGAGTACCCCTACCGGGAGGCGGTCGGCGCCTTCCTGGTGAGCGGGGTGCTGGTGGCCCTGTTCGGTGTCACCGGACTGTTCGGGCGGTTGATCGCCGCGATCCCGGCCGGGATCGTCAACGCGATGCTGGCGGGCATCCTGTTCTCCTTCGGTGCCGGCATCTTCGGCGCCGTCCGCGGCGCGCCGGCCCTGGTGCTCGGCAGCTTCGCGGCCTTCCTGCTGGCCAAGCGGCTGGCGCCGCGGTACGCCGTCCCGGTCGCGCTGCTGGTCGGCGGGGTGCTGGCGGCCGTCACCGTCGGGCTGCCGCTGCACCTCGGGGCGGGCGGCCCGACCAGGCCGGTGTTCACCGTGCCGGCCTTCTCCTGGCCGGCCATGGTGGGTCTGGCGCTGCCGCTCACCATCGTGGCGCTGGCCTCGCAGAACGCCCCCGGGCTGGGAGTGATGCGGGCCTTCGGCTACCGGCCGGACGACCGGCTGCTGATCGGGGCCACCGGCGGGGTCTCCGTCCTGCTGGCGCCGTTCGGCTCGCCGGGGGTGAACCTGGCCGCGATCACCGCCGCCATCTGCGCCGGGCCCGAGAGTCACCCCGATCCGCGGCGCCGCTACGTCGCCGGGATGTCGGCGGGCCTGCTCTATCTGCTGGTGGGCAGTTTCGGCGGGCTGCTGGTGAGCCTGTTCACCGGTCTGCCGAAGGAACTGATCGCGGTGATCGCCGGGGTCGCCCTGCTGGCCTCGCTCCAGGGCAGCCTGGCCACGGCCGTCGCCGAGGAGCGCGGCCGGGACGCGGCGGTGGTGACCTTCCTGGCCACCGCCTCGGGGATGAGCCTGCTCGGCATCGGCTCGGCGTTCTGGGGGCTGCTGCTCGGCCTCGGCACCCATCTGGTGCTCCAGGCCCGGCCGGGACGGCGCGGCTGAGGTCACGGTCAGTGGAGATCATCCACCTGGTCGGACTCATAGGTATGACCGGGGTGATCCGGGTCGTTCGGCCAGGTCGGTGACATTTTCGCCGGCCGGTGGGGGTGACACGCCGGGCCGGGTACGTCTTCGCGTCCACCACCCGGGCGACGCCGGGTGACCGGATCCCCGAGGACGCACCCGTATGCCGCCTGGCAACCCTGGCCGTCTCGTCCGGAGTCTGGCCGCGCTCGTGCTGGTGTCCACCGCCGTACTGCCCGCCGCCCTGGAGCTGGCCGGCCCCTCGCCGTTCGGTGTGATCGGGCCGGGGGCCCCCGCCGACCGGGCGGTGCCGCCCCACACCGTCCAGCGGGCCGACCTCCGTGCGGCCGGCACCGCCCCCACCGTCGACATAAGACGGACCGGGGACCCGGCCAACCGGATCACCCTGGTGCTGCTCGGCGACGGCTACCGCGCCGACGAGCAGGAGCTCTTCCGTGAGCAGGCCGACCGGGCCTGGCGCGCGTTGATGGAGATCGAGCCGTTCCGCAGCTACCAGGGGTTCTTCAACATAAGGCGGGTCGAAGTGGTCTCGCCGGACTCCGGCATCGCCGAGACCGAGAGCCGGGGCCGCAACCCCGGGACCCCGCTCGGCATGCACTTCTGGTGCGAGGGCACCGCCCGGCTGCTCTGCGCCGACGAGGCCGCCACCGCGCGCTACGCGGGCGAGGGCGACGGCCCGCAGTACCTGATCGCGCTCGCCAACTCCAGCGAGTACGGTGGCGCCGGCGGCACCGGGGTGACCACCCTGGCCGGCGGCAGTCCGGACGCCGGGCGGATCATCCAGCACGAGATAGGGCACACCGTGGGCGACCTCGGCGACGAGTACGACAGCGCGCCGGACGACGCCGACTACCCCAACCTCTCCACCGAGAACGCCGACGACATGCGCCGCAAGCAGACCAAGTGGTGGCGCTGGCTGGGTGCGGAGTCCCCGGACGGGGGCGGCACGATCGGGGCCTACCGCAGCGCCAACGGGATCTACCGGCCCACCCAGGACTCGGTGATGCGCACCCTCGGCGGCGCCTACAACCTGCCCTCGCGGGAGGCGATCATCGAGGAGATCTACCGCCGGATCCGGCCGACCGACACTCCCGTGCCCGCCCCGGGCGAGGTGACCGGCCGCCCCCGGCTGGAGGTCCGGCCACTGCCCCTGGCGGGTACCCGTCGGCTGCAGGTGGACTGGAAGGTGGACGGCGTCCCGGTGGAGCCGCAGGCGGCGGACCGCAGCTGGCTCGACACCGCCGCGCTGGCCCTGCTCCCGGGGCAGAGCGCCACGGTGACGGCCACCGTGCGGGACACCACCGACTGGGTCCGCGACGAGGCCTTCCGCGACCGGTACATGACCAGATCGGTCTCCTGGACCGTCACCGGCTGAGGCGGTTCGAGCCCGGTCCCCCCGCCCGATCCCCCCGCCACCCCCGGCTGAGGGTCGAATGATGGGATGACTAATCTGGGCACACTATGTCCGTGGAGCCCGCCAGTTCAGCCCGCCCCCTGTCCGTCCCCGCTCCCCGATCCACCACCGAGCCGGCGCCCCCGGCGGTTCCCGCGTCCCCGGTGGTGCCCGCGGTCGTGCCGCCGCCCGGCGGCCGCGCCGCCTGGCTTGCCTGGTCCATCGGCGTCAGCGTGTACATCCTCGCGGTGATCCACCGGACCAGCCTCGGGGTGGCCGGACTGGACGCAGCCGAGCGCTTCGCGATCGGTGCCTCCGCGCTCTCCACCTTCTCGATCCTCCAGGTGCTGGTCTACGCGGCGATGCAGATACCGGTGGGCCTGCTGGTCGACCGCTTCGGCCCGCGCCGGGTGCTGCTGCTCGGCATCCTGCTGCTCAGTGCCGGGCAGCTCGCCTTCGCGTTCTCCTCCTCCTTCGCCCCCGCGCTGGCCTCCCGGGCGGTGCTGGGCTGCGGTGACGCGATGACCTTCATCAGCGTGCTGCGGATCGCCGCGCGCTGGTTCCCGGCCGCGAAGAACCCGTTCGTCGCCCAGCTGACCGGTCTCGCCGGGATGGGCGGCAACCTGGTCACCACCGTCGTCCTGGCCGACGCCCTGCGCCGCGAGGGCTGGACCCCGACCTTCACCGCGATCGCCCTGCTCGGGGTCGCCGTCTTCGCCCTGGTCGCGCTCTTCCTGCGGGAGGCTCCGGCGGGCGCGCCGCCGGTGGCCGGCGCGGCCGTCGTGCCCGGGCTCGTGGCGCCCCGGCCCGGCGTCGGCCGGCAGGTCCGGCAGGCATGGTCCGAACCCGGCACCAGGCTGGGGCTCTGGGTGCACTTCACCACCCAGTTCCCCGGCAACGCCTTCGGCCTGCTCTGG
This sequence comes from Kitasatospora sp. NPDC050463, assembly GCF_040655255.1. NCBI lineage: Bacteria > Bacillati > Actinomycetota > Actinomycetes > Kitasatosporales > Streptomycetaceae > Kitasatospora > Kitasatospora sp. NPDC050463. The sequence continues at coordinate 26,333 of NZ_JBFAJO010000063.1, read as the reverse complement.
GGCCTGCCCTACCTGGTGGAGGCCCAGGGCATGTCGCGCACCGGGGCGGGCGGGCTGCTCACCCTGCTGGTGCTCGCCAACATGTCCTTCGGCTTCCTCTTCGGCCGCCTGCTCTCCCGCACCGCCCGGGCCCGGATGCCGATCGTGCTCACCGTCATCGCCGCCACCGGGCTCGGCTGGGCGCTCGTGCTGGCCTGGCCGGGCGGGCACCCGCCGGCCTGGCTGCTGGTCGGGATCATCCTGGTGATGGGCAGCAACGGCCCGGCCTCGCTGGTCGGTCTGGACTACGCCCGCGCGCGCAATCCCGTGGAGCGGCTCGGCACTGCCTCCGGGATCGTCAACATGGGCGGCTTCATCGGCACGATGATCACCCTGTTCGGCATCGGCGTCCTCCTGGACGCGCTCACGCCGGCCGGCACCGACACCTACTCCGCCGACGCCTTTCGCTGGGCCTTCTGCTGGCTGTACGTGCCGCTGGCGGCGGGCACCCTGATGATCCTGCGGCTGCGGCGGAAGGTCGCCGAGCGGGAGCGGGGCGCGGCGGCCCCGGTCTGACGAGCGGGCCTGCCGAGCGGCGGCCGTGCACTCCGGCCGCGGCAGGCCCGCACGGCCGGGCCGTTCGCTCCGGCCGTGCGGGGAGGGCCGGTCAGGCCGTGACGGAGAAGTTGGCCAGCACCCGCGAGGCCAGCTCCCGGTCGCCCTCGACGGTCACCGGGCCCGGGCGGCCGCGGCCGCAGGCGAGCCGGACGTACGTCTCCCAGTCCAGCGTGAGCTGGACGTCGGGGGCGAGGCTGATCGACTCGTCGACGGTGCCGCGGCCGGCGTCGTCGACCCGGACGGTGCGCAGGAACTCGACCGGACCGGTGACATCCACCACCAGCGTCGTCCCGGCCGGGGCGCCGGCCCGGTGGGCGACCGCCTTGGGCAGGGCCTCCAGCAGGATGTCGCGGGAGAGCAGTGCGGCCGGGGAGTCCAGGTTGCCCGGCACGGCGAGGGCCCGGCGCAGGTCCTGCTCGTGCACCCAGACGTCGAAGGCCCGGTGCCGCAGCAGCTCGTGGTACGGCAGGTCGCGGCTGAGCGGCCCGGCCGGGAAGCGGACCGTCTCGGACGGGGTCTGCTTGGCGCCACGCAGCGCGCGCGAGCGGCGGATGATCGTGTACTCCAGCTCGCCCGTCATCTCCAGTGCGGTGTGGCAGCGGCGCTTGTCGACCGGCAGCTCGATGTAGCGGGCGAACTCGGTGGTGACGTGGCGCAGGTCACGGGGGAGCGAGTGGATCGGGCGCGGGTCGCCGAGCAGCTCGGACTCGACGGCGATGACGTGCGAGACGACGTCCCGGACGGACCAGCCGGGGCACTCGGTGGCCCGGTTCCAGGAGCCCTCGGGGAGAGGGGCCACCAGTTCCGATATCGATTCGATGGACTGCGTCCACGCCTCGGTGTAAGCCTGCACGGTCTGGTTGTCCGTCACGGGAATCTCCGGCCCTCCGTCAGCTGCCTTGCCGCGCGCGCCCTGGTTCGGGGTCGGACGGGAAAGTCCGGCTTCCGGGCGCACACGCTAACCGCACGTTACGCTGCCGGGTGAGAACAGGGCAGCGCTTTCGGGTGACGATCGTAGGACTCTTGCCGTGGACGGTGGTACTGTGCGCGCTTCATTGATCCAACTCGCGGTCTCCGACGCCGAGCCGCCCGCCGAGCGGCGGGCCCGGGCGGCGGCTCTGGTCCGCGCCCAGCAGGGGGCCGACCTGGTCGTCCTCCCGGAGCTGTGGCCGCTGGGCGGTTTCGCCTACGACCTCTGGTCGGACGGCGCCGAGTCGTTGGACGGGCCCACCTCCGACGCGATGGCCGCCGCCGCGAAGGCCGCCGGGGTCTGGCTGCACGCCGGGTCGATCGTCGAGCGCGACCCGGACGGGCCGATCTACAACACCTCGCTGCTGTTCGCCCCGGACGGCGAGCTGGTGCACACCTACCGCAAGATCCACCGCTTCGGCTTCGACAGCGGCGAGGCGGTGGTGATGGGCGCCGGGCAGGAGATCGTCACCGCTGCCACCGACTTCGGCACGCTCGGCCTGGCCACCTGCTACGACCTGCGGTTCCCGGAGCTGTTCCGGGCGCTGCTGGACGCGGGCGCGCAGTTGCTGGTGGTCCCGGCGGCCTGGCCGGCGCGCCGGCGCGAGCACTGGACGCTGCTGAGCCGGGCCCGCGCGGTCGAGGAGCAGGCCTACGTGCTGGCCTGCAACACCGCCGGGACGCACGGCGGCGTCGAGCAGGCCGGCCACAGCATCGTGGTGGACCCGTGGGGCCGGGTGCTGGCCGAGGCGGGTGCGGGGGAGGAGGTGCTGACCGTGGAGTTCGATCCGGCCGAGGTGGCCAAGGCCCGCGCCGAGTTCCCGGTCCACCGGGACCGGCTGTTGGGCATCCCGGCTCCCGTGCAGCGGTGACGCCCGGGGGCGGGTGAGGGGGGCTTTCCGGGGCATACGGGAGGCTTGTACGGGACGGCGGCATATTTGAGAAGATGAGCCTTCGTCGTGTTACCAGCCGTTCTTCAGCCGGCCTGTCCCGAGGCAGACCGTCGAGCCTGCCCGAGGAGGTCGCACGCATGTCCGGCACCGGCGCAGGCGACACCAGCCCCGTGATCCAGCGCAACAGCCTGCGTGAGCAGATCGCCGGCGCGCTGCGCGAGGAGATGATGGCCGGCCGGCTGGCCGCCGGCCGCAACTTCACCGTCAAGGAGATCGCCGAGCTGTACGGCGTCTCCGCGACCCCGGCCCGCGAGGCGCTGGTGGACCTGGGGGCGCAGGGGCTGCTGCGGGCCGAGCACCACCGCGGGTTCACGGTGCCCGAGTTCGGCTGGGCCGACTTCCTGGAGATCTTCGAGTCCCGGGTGCTGCTCACCGACAGCTGCTTCCGCCAGCTCGCCGTCCGCGCCGCGGTGCCGGACGCGGGCCGGCTGCCCTCGCTGCGCCGCCGGGCGGACGCGGCGGTCCGGGCCGTCCGGGCGGGGAACCTGGACGTGATGGTGGGCTGCGACCGCCGGTTCTGGCAGGAGGTCTCCGGGCTGCTCGGCAACCGCCGGATCGGCGACTACCTGGACTGGCTCCGGGTCCAGTCCTGGATGTTCGCCGCGCCCTACCTGCGGACCATGCCGGCCCTGGGCGGGGTCTGCTGGGACCGCCACATCGAGCTGGTCGAGGCGATCGAGGGGCACGACCTCGCGGGCGCGCACCGGATCGTCTGCGAGTACAACCTCTTCACCGTACGGGTGCTGGCCGGGCTGACCGGGGAGCCGGTGGAGTCGGTGGGCGTGCTGCCGCTGCTGGCCGCCGGTCTCGACGCGGCGCCCGCGCCCGCGCCGTCCGGTTCGTCGGTGCCGGCGGGCCCCTCGGGCTCCTCGGTGCCGGCGGGCCCCTCGGGCTCCTCGGGCTCCTCGGGCTCCTCGGGCTCCTCGGGCTCCTCGGTGTCCTCGGTGTCCGAGGTGGCCGGCGGGCCCGGCGAAGGGGAGTCCGGTGGCACCCCGGTCCGCCTGCCGGAGCCGCTCCGGGCGCCGGAGGCCGGCCGCCGCGGCCGGGAACGCGAGCTGGGGCGGGAGCTCGGCCGCGAGCTGGGCCTCGGCCTCGGCCTGGTGCCGCAGCCGCGCACGGCGGCGTACGGGCGCTTCGGCCGCCGGTCGGCCGACCCGCCTGCCGGCCAACTCCCGGAGGGGCGGCCCGACCCGCACCGCGCGCCGGGCCGGTAGGGTGGGCGGTCGTCGTCCCGGGCGGTCCCTGTACCGACCGTCCGGACCCCGACCCGTCCATCCGTCGTCCGCCCGCGCGGACGGCCCCGCCGCCCGGAGAGGAAGAGCCGGCCCATGGCCTGCGACCTCTGGCTCGTCCCGCTCGTGGACGTGCTGAGCCACAGCCCCGACAATCCCTTCCGGGACGATCTCGCGCTCTACAACGCCGTGTTGACCGCGCACGGGCTGCCCGAGGTTCCGGTGTACCAGTACGTCCCGGGGATAAGCGGGGCGGTCGAACCGATAGCCGCCTTCGACTACGACTCGCTGCACTTCCTGCGCCGCGCCTACCTGCTGGGCCTCACCGGCCTGGACATCACGCCGGTGGACGCGCTCGGCGGCGACTACGAGCAGCTGCTGGAGATGTTCGAGAGCAGCGCCGAACACTCGCACCTGGTCTGGCACTTCGACCACGCCGGGGCGTACGTGCCGATCGAGTTCGCGGTGCCGCTGGTGGACGACGCACTGCTCGCCTCCGGCGGCCCGCTGGGCTCCAGCCACGGGCTGCTGCGCGAACTCCAGGCCGTCGCACCGGCGCTGGGCATCGACCCGCTCAACCCGCCGGACCCGACCAGGCCGCTCGGGCCGACCGGTCTGGAGCAGCCGTTCGGCCCGCCGCTGGACGACGTGCACCCCTTCGCCCGGGAGCGGCACGCCTGGGCGGGCCTCTACGCGGCGGCCACCCGCAGCCTCACCCAGGGCTCGATGATCGTCTTCGCCTGAGCCCTGAGCCCTGAGCCCTGAGCCCTGAGCCCTGGGAGCCGGGAGCGGCCTCCGCTCCCGGGCTCCGCACGGCCGCCGGAGGCCCGGCTACCGGAGCGGGCCCTCCGGCGGCCGCTGACGCGGCATGGTGGGACGGGTGCCCGACGGCGGCAGGATCCGCACCTGGGCCCCGATGCCCGACTCGCTGCGGCCGCCCCAGCTGCCGGAGGCCTGGGTGGGCAGCTGGGTCATGCCCGCCCGGAACTCCAGCATCCACTCCGAGGTCTCGGTGCGGACCATGTCCGAGACGTCCTCGCAGAACCGCCGCAGCACCCCCAGGCAGCGCTCGGCCGCCTCGCCGGCGGTGCCCTCGGTGGGGCCGAGCACCTCGCGCACGCACTCCGACGCCCAGTCGAACTGGAAGGCTTCCAGGCGGCGTTGCAGCGCCTGCGCGGTGGAGACGTCCCGCATCCAGCCGGAGGTCAGCCCGAACGCCCGGTCCGCGCCGTAGCAGGCCGCGGCGAGCGCCAGTCCGACGTAGCCCCAGCTGGTCGCGTTCGCCACGGTGCCGGTCAGGTCCACCAGTGGGGCGGTGACGCCGCCGACCGCGAAGCCGGCCGTGACGAACCTCAGCAGACGGGCCCAGCGGCGCTTCCAGACCCGGTCCCGGCGGTACCAGTCGATCGCCTCCACCGCCCGCTCCTCGGACCAGCGGTAGAGCTCCTCCAGCCGCTCGGCGGGCTCGCCCCAGTCGCCGAGGGGGAACTGGCGGGCGCTCAGATCGGCCCGGTGGCGGGTGGAGGCCCGGGGCGCGACTGCGGCGACGGGCTGGTCCTCCTCGCCGATCTCCTTGCCCCAGGCACTCTCCTCGGGCTGCATTTCCGGCTGGCTCACCTGTGGGGCTCCCTGTGGCGGGCGGACTGCTGGGTCTGACATCGCGTCCTCGCGGCACGTCATCGACCTGACGGGCCGTGAAACGCCGGACGACGCATCGGATGCACACGGCGCCCCCGGGCGGTGTGGGTGCCCCGGGACGGCGTACCGGCCGGTGGCCGGCGGTTGTCCATCAGCACTTCTTACCGCCAAATGGCTGACCATGGGGCCGCTTCGCCAATGATCGTTACCGGATCCGAGCACCGGATGCCGAGGTGAGCGGGTTGCGGCGGTCGGCGAGATTTCACCCGTCCGAGCGAGGCTCCGGTGACCCGCTGTCCTGACCCGGACACCGGGGGCACGCCGCCCGACCCGTGGCTTGGAGGATCCTCCGACTCCGGCAGCATACGGACGGCTTCGCCTGGAGCTTCCGACGGGACCGGAGGGTGACGCGAACCGGCCACCGACTACCCTTGCCAACCGTGAAGGTCCTCGTCATCGGCGGCGGCGCCCGCGAACACGCCCTGTGCCGCTCTCTGTCCCAAGATTCCGCCGTCACCGAGCTGCACTGCGCCCCGGGTAACGCCGGGATCGCGCAGGTGGCGACGGTCCACCCCGTCGACCAGCTGGACGGTGCGCAGGTCGCTGCGCTCGCCCGGCGGCTCGACGCCGACCTGGTCGTGGTCGGCCCGGAGGCCCCGCTGGTCGCGGGCGTCGCCGACGCCGTGCGCGCGGCCGGCATCCCGGTCTTCGGCCCGTCCGGCGAGGCCGCCCGACTGGAGGGCTCCAAGGCGTTCGCCAAGGACGTCATGGCGGGCGCCGGGGTGCCCACCGCCCGCTCCTACGTCTGCACCACCCCCGCCGAGGCCGCGGAGGCGCTGGACGCCTTCGGCGCGCCGTACGTGGTCAAGGACGACGGCCTGGCGGCCGGCAAGGGCGTCGTGGTCACCTCCGACCGCGAGGCCGCGCTGGCCCACGCCGCCTCCTGCGAGAGCGTGGTCATCGAGGAGTACCTGGACGGCCCCGAGGTCTCGCTGTTCGCGATCACCGACGGCACCACCGTCCTCCCGCTCCAGCCCGCGCAGGACTTCAAGCGCGCGCTGGACGGCGACGAGGGCCCCAACACCGGCGGCATGGGCGCCTACTCGCCGCTGCCGTGGGCCCCCGAGGGTCTGGTCGAGGAGGTCCTGGAGACCGTCCTGCAGCCCACCGTGGACGAGCTGCGCCGCCGGGGCACCGAGTTCTCCGGCCTGCTCTACGCGGGCCTGGCACTGACCTCGCGCGGTACCCGGGTGATCGAGTTCAACGCCCGCTTCGGCGACCCGGAGACCCAGGTCGTGCTGGCCCGGCTGCGCACCCCGCTGGCAGCCGTCCTGCACGCCGCCGCCACGGGCTCGCTGGACCAGCTGGAGCCGCTGCGCTGGGACGACGGCGCCGCCGTCACCGTGGTGATCGCCTCCGAGGGGTACCCGGCGGCGCCGCGCACCGGCGACGTGATCGAGGGCCTGGCGGAGGCCGAGGCCGCCGACGGCACCGCCTTCGTGCTGCACGCGGGGACCAGGGCGGACGAGGACGGCCGGGTGCTCAGCGCCGGCGGCCGGGTCCTCTCCGTCACCGCCACCGGCACCGACCTCGCCGAGGCGCGCGACCGGGCGTACGAGGCGGTGGGCCGGATCAGCCTCAAGGGTGGTCAGCACCGCACCGACATCGCGCTCAAGGCCGCGAGCCGAGCGGGATAACGAGGCGAGCCGAGCGCACCGAAGCACCGCAGGGGCGCTGCGTCCGGGGGAAACAACCCCCATGGGCGCAGCGCCCCGCGGCGTTTCCGGGGTGGGCGGTACGAAAGTGGTTCCGACGGCCGCCGCACCGTTCGGCGGCCGGAATCCAGCCCATCGAGTGACAGCAGCCGCATCCGGCTGACGCAACCGGCTGCCCGGCCTTATGGTGCGCTGGTCCGCAGCGCCGTGGGCCGTGCCGCTCGCGGCCGTGCCGGGTAGCGGCGGTCGTGCGGGGGGATGCTGGACGGCGTCCGGCCGGACCGGCACGCCCGGGCCGCTTCGCACGGCACCCGGCACGGTCGTCCGGATTTCGGGCACCGTCACCGGGACGAGTGGAAACCGGGGCGATCCGGAACACCCACCCGGACAAGGGCGTCAAGAATGTCAGAAGCGCCACGCAGCATGTACTACCGGGATCGGCCGTCGCCGCTTCCCGGTCGGAACTGATCGTTTCGAGTCGGCTCAGGGCCCCGTCGCCGGGCGTCCGAGGGCTCCGAAGGGGGTGCCGCACCGTATGGCCGCTGTCGACACCGCGCGCGCTCACGCCCAAGCGGTTCTGCGGGTCCGGGGGCTCGCCCTGGCCGTCGCCGTACTGCCCGCCGCCGCCGCGGTGGTCCTGCTCGCGGGCCGGTTCACCGGCCGGCTCGGTGCGCCCGGCGCCCCCGACGTCGCCGGCTGGGACGCCGTCCGCTGGGTGGTCTGCGCGGTAGCCGTCGCCACCCTGCTGGTCGCGGGCCTGGCCGCCCGGGCCCATCGCCGGGCCGTCCCGCCGCAGACCCCGGTCGTCCCGCTCGCCCGGGCCCAGGCCCCCGAGCTGTACCGGCTGATCGACGAGCTGGCCGACCGGCTGGAGGTCCCCGCGCCCTCCGCGATCGCCCTGACCCCGGACTGCGACAGCTGGTTGGAGGACCTCCCGCCGGCCCGGGCCGGCGGGACGCGCCGCGCGCCGGGCCCGGCAGCCGAGCCGCCCGCGCCGGTCCTGGTGATCGGCTCGCCGTTCCTCTGGTGGATGCGCGCCGGCGAGCTGCGCGCCCTGCTCGCCCCGGTGGTGGCCGGTACCGCGGCCGCCGCCGACCCGGACATCGCCGCCGCCCGCCGCTTCCTGCGCGGCCTGGACGCCAGCCTGGACGCCACCCCGCTGCCCGGCGTGGTCGGCGCCCCCGCGCCCGCCGCCCCGCGGGCCGGCCGCCGCGGCCTGCCCGCGCTGACCGACCGGATCACCCGCCGGCTGCTCGGCGCCTGCCGGGCGCACTCCGCCGAGCTGGAGCGGGCCGTCGCCGGCTGGGCCTCCGAGCAGGCCCGGGCGGTCGACTACGGCCTGCGGATCGCCGCCCAGGAGCAGGTCGGCCTGGCCTACGCCGGCTGGGACCGGCTGCTCACCCGGGTCGCGCTGCCCGCCTGGCGGCTCGGCCGGCACCCCGCCCACCTCAACGCCGGTGTGGTCGCCGCGCTCACCGAGCTGTCCCGGCGCGACCGGCTGGCCGACGGCTACGGCAGCCGTCTCGGCGACCGCCCCGCCTGCGACCTGCTGGAGGAGCCGGGCACGGTGGACGAGGCCGTCTCGCTGCTCGCCGCCGAGCTGTTCTTCGGCCGGCCCGCCTCCGGGGCCTGGCGCGAGGTGGAGTGGACCGACTACCCGGCCGAGGTGGTGGACGCCGGCTGGCGGGCCCGCGCCACCGCGCTGCAGTCCGCGCTGGACCGGCTCGCCCCGCAGGCCCGCCCCGGCGCCCCGACGGTGACCAGGCTGCTGGGCCGGCTCGCCGAGGGCGGCGGCGAGCAACTGGCCGCCTCGCTCACCGCCCAGCTGGCCCGGACCACGGCCCCCGCGCCGCTGCTCGAACCCGTCCGCACCGGGCGGGACCTCCTGGTCGACCACGTCACCGCGATGGTGTGCTGCGCGGCCGTCGACACCGCCGGCGCCACCCCGGGGCTGGACTGGCTGGACGGCCCGGTGCTGCTGATCGGCGGGGTGCGCCGCACCGATCTGGCCGAGCCGGTCGCCCAGGCCGTCGAGCAGGGCCAGGACGGCCCGCTGCGGGCCTGGCTGGACGCCGCCGAGGTCCGGCTGGAGAAGCCGGTCCGGCTCTGAGTCCGGAGGGCGCTCGGCCCCGGGCTCGCGCCCCCGGGCGGGTCGCCGGGGGCAGGTCTTCGCAGGCCGGGGCGCCTCCCGGTGGCCGGCCGGAAGATTCACCGGCACTAGTTGCTACCGTTGGGTGACGCAGCGCCAGCACTCTGTGGTGTATTGGTCCGCACGCACATCCGGGAGGCACATGCCAACCGGCGGAGGGTGCATCTGTGGGAGGGGCGCGTGGGGACGGAACTCAACCGCCGCTGGGAGTCCGGAACGCACGCGTACAGCGTCTCCGACCCCTTCGGCCAGGGCCCGCTGCCCTGGCTGCGCAGCCCGGACCAGTACCTGGCGGGTGCCGAGGGCACCGTCCCCTGGTACGTCTCGGTGGACGCGCCGGGCCAGCAACCGCTGGCCGGCGGCGCCAGACCCAAGCCCTCGGTCGGCACCCCGCAGGGCGCCAACGACGTGGTGCAGCAGATCAAGGGCTTCGCCTCGGCGGGCGTGGTCCGGCCCGGCGGCTCGGTGGACTTCCGGGTCACCGTCAACCCGCCCCGCGAGTTCACCGTCGACGTCTTCCGGATCGGTCACTACAGCGGCGACGGCGCGCACCACATGACGTCCAGTCCGCTGATCGCCGGGCTGTCCCAGCCGGCTCCGCTGGTGGCCGGGCGGACGGTCTCCTGCCACCACTGGTGGCACTCCTGGCGGCTGCAGATCCCCACCCACTGGCGGCCCGGCGCGTACGTCGCCGTGCTGACCACCGGCGACATGCTGCACCGCAGCCACATCCCGTTCACGGTGCGGGACTTCGAGGACCAGACGCGCGCCGCCGAGCTGCTCCTGGTGATCCCGGACGTGACCTGGCAGGCCTACAACCTCTTCCCCGAGGACGGCCGCAGCGGCGCCAGTCTCTACCACGCCTGGGACGACCAGGGCCGGCTGGTCGGCGAGCCCGAGGCGGCCGTCACCCTCTCCTTCGACCGCCCGCACGCCACCGCCGGCCTGCCGCTGCACGTCGGCCACGCCTACGACTTCATCCGCTGGGCCGAGCGCTACGGCTACGACCTGTCCTACGCCACCGCCACCGACCTGCACGCCGGGCTGGTCGACCCGGCCCGGCACCGGGCGCTGATCTTCCCCGGCCACGACGAGTACTGGTCCGAGCCGATGCGCCGCGCGGTCGAGCGGGCCCGCGACGGCGGTACCTCGCTGGTCTTCCTCTCCGCCAACACCATGTACTGGCGGGTCGAGCTGAGCCCCGCGCCGTCCGGTGAGCCCAACCGGCTGCTCAACTGCCGCAAGCGGCAGAAGGTCGAGCCGGGCAGCCCGGCCACCGGGGTGGGCGGCGCGGCCAGCGCGCTCTGGCGGGACGCCGGCGAACCGGAGCAGCACCTGCTCGGCCTGCAGTACTCCGGCCGGGTCGCCTCCCCCGTCCCGCTGGTCGCCCGGCACACCGCGCACTGGCTCTGGGAGGGCACCGGCGTCCAGGAGGGCGACGAACTGCCCGGGCTGGTCGCCGGCGAGGCCGACCGCTACTACCCCAAGGTGGCGCTGCCCCGGCACACCGAGCGGGTGCTGCTCGCGCACTCCCCGTACCGGGACCTCGCCGGTCGCACCCGGTACCAGGAGACCTCGCTGTACCGGGCGCCGAGCGGTGCGTACGTCTTCGCCGCCGGGACGTTCGCGTGGTCGCCCGCGCTGGACCGGCCCGGTCTCACCGACGAGCGGATCCAGCGGGCCACCGCCAACCTGCTGGATCGCCTCTGCAAGAACGGCTGAGTCCGCCCGGGCGGGGGCCGGACGGCCGGTCATGACAGACTCGGGTCCACTGACCTCCCCTTTCGCGCCCCACGCCCGCGAACGACCCCTGAGGACTGAGACGACCTTGAGCGGATTTGTCACCAAGCCCGAGCCGGTCCAGGTGCCCGGCCTGGTCCACCTGCACACCGGCAAGGTGCGCGACCTCTACCGTGCCGAGTCGGGTGACCTCGTGATGGTCGCCAGCGACCGCATGTCGGCGCACGACTGGGTGCTGCCCAACGAGATCCCCGACAAGGGCCGCGTCCTCACCCAGCTCTCGCTGTGGTGGTTCGAGCGGATCGCCGACATCGTGCCCAACCACGTGATCTCCACCGAGATCCCGGCCGGCGCCCCCGCCGACTGGAAGGGCCGCACGCTGGTCTGCCGCAGCCTGGAGATGGTCCCGGTCGAGTGCGTGGCCCGCGGCTACCTGGCCGGCTCCGGACTGACGGAGTACGAGGCCGACCGCACGGTCTGCGGCATCGCCCTCCCCGAGGGCCTGGTGAACAGCTCCGAGCTGCCCGCCCCGATCTACACCCCGGCGCTCAAGGCCGAGGTCGGCGAGCACGACGAGAACGTCTCCTACGAGGAGACCGCCCGCCGGATCGGTGCGGAGCTCGCCTCCCAGCTGCGCCGCACCACCCTCGACGTCTACGCCCGGGCCCGGGACATCGCCCGGGCGCGGGGCATCATCCTGGCCGACACCAAGTTCGAGTTCGGCCTGGCCGACGGCGAGCTGGTGATCGGCGACGAGGTGCTCACGCCGGACTCCTCCCGCTTCTGGCCCGCCGACGACTGGCGGCCCGGCCGCTCGCAGCCGTCCTTCGACAAGCAGATCATCCGCGACTGGCTGGTCTCCCCGGCCTCCGGCTGGGACCGCTACAGCGAGCTGCCGCCGCCGGAGCTGCCGGCCGAGGTCGTCGAGCAGACCAGGGCCAAGTACATCGAGGTCTACGAGCGGCTGACCGGTCTCACCTGGGCCTGAGCCGTCGGACGCCCGCGGGCGCGGCCGGGTCCCGGACCGGGAGGTCTCAGATCCAGCCGTGTTCGCGGGCGATCCGCACCGCCGCGTGGCGGTTCTCGGCGCCCAGCTTGGTGGCGGCCGAGGAGAGGTAGTTGCGGACCGTGCCCTGGGAGAGCGCCGCACGTTCGGCGATCCCGGCGATCGAGGTGCCGTCGGCGGCCAGCTCCAGGACGTCCGTCTCGCGCGGGGTCAGCGGCGTCTCGCCCGCGCTGATCGCGTCCGCCGCCAGCTCCGGGTCCACGTACCGGCCGCCCGCGTGCACCGTGCGGATGATCCCGGCGAGGTCCGCCGCGGAGACGGTCTTCGGCAGGAAGGCGCGCACGCCGACCTCCAGCGCCCGCTTCAGGTAGCCGGGGCGCCCGTGGCCGGTGACGATCATGGATCGGCAGTCCGGCAGCCGCCGGCGCAGCTCGGCGGCCACCTCGATGCCGTCCAGCCCCGGGGGGCCCTCCCGGCCGGGCTGGGGGCGCATCTGGAGGTCCAGCACCGCGATGTCCGGGCGGTGCGCCAGCGCCATCGCCAGCGCCTCCGGCCCGGAGGCGGCCTGGGCGACCACGGTGATGTCCTCCTCCAGGGAGAGCAGCGCGGCCAGCGCCCCCCGGATCAGGTGCTCGTCGTCCGCGAGCAGGACGCGCACGGGGGTGGTGTCGGTCATCGGGGCCTTCTTCCGGGCAGGAGCGGAGGTCGGGGCGGGGCCGCGGGCGGCGGCGCGGCGGGGGTCAGAGCGGGACGCTGGCGAGCATCCGGAACCGGCCCGGTCCGGCGTCCGGGACGGTCAGCTCGCCGTCGTGGGCGGCGAGACGCTCGCGCAGCCCGCGCAGACCCGTCCCGCTGCCCCGGGACGGGATCGGAACGGCCGGCACCCCGTCGTTCTCCAGCTCCAGCACCACCCGGCCGTCCTCGCGCCGCAGCCGGATCGAGCAGTGGCCGGCCTCGCTGTGGCGCAGCATGTTGGTGGTGGCCTCGCGGATCACCCAGCCGAGCACCGACTGCACCGGCAGCGGCAGTCGGTCGGCGTCCTCGCCCAGGTCGATCTCGCAGGCCACGTCGGCGGAGCGCAGGACGGCGCGGGCACCGATCGTCTCGGCGTACAGGTCCGCCGTGCGGTAGCCGCGGACGACGTCCCGGACCTCGCGCTGGGACTCCTGGGCGATCCGTTGCACCTCGGTCATCTGGTCGGCGGCCTCCGGGCGCCCCCGGCGGGCCAGTTGCACCGCGAGCTCGCTCTTCAGCGCGATGGTGGTGAGGTTGCGGCCCATCACGTCGTGCAGGTCCCGGGAGAACCGCAGCCGCTCCTCGGCCACGGCCAGCCTGGACTGGGCCTCGCGGGCGGTGTCCAGCTCCCAGACGACGGACTGCAGCCAGGCGAAGCTGCGGCAGCTGGAGCCGATGAAGGTGAGCGCGATCAGGTTGCCGACCAGCAGCCCGGCCGTGGTGGCGGCGTCGATCCCGGCCAGCAGGGCCGCGGGGGCGATCAGCAGCTGGGCCCCCGCCCCGGCCAGGCAGGCCCGGCTCACCGGCAGACCGACGCTCACCGGGCAGAACGCGGCGGCCAGCAGGGATGAGACGACCACGACGGTGAACGGCGGTGCCTGCGGGCTGCCCGGCCCGCCGTCGGCCGGGCCGAGCAGCAGCACGGCCCAGCAGCCGGCCACCGTCACGACGCCCAGGACGAGGAGCCGGCGCAGGTGGTCGGTGGGCCGCTGCAGGTAGTGGTCGAGCGAGGTGCGCAGGGCCCGGAGGGTCAGCAGGGTGACGGCCAGGCCGACGACCAGGCAGACCTGGGCGATGCCGTGGCCGTCCTCCCGGCCGGCGGGGGCGGCGAGGGCCAGCATGATCAGCGGGAGCAGGACCAGCGGGACGAGGTACAGCGACCAGCGGAGATACAGCTCGGTGCGCTGGGGCTTGCTGTACCCCTTCCAGCGGCGCATCGGTGTCAGGACGGCCATCTCTTCCGCTCCCCCTTCGATCATGATCGTGCTGCGCTCTTCCTATCAGGTGGGGAACGGCCGGGTGCAGGGAGCGGACGTCAGCGGCGGGGCTCCCAGCGGAAGTGGCGCACGGCGCACGAGGCGGCCAGGGCGAGCCAGACCGTTCCGGTGACCAGGTGCGGGGCGGCGGTGGACCAGGTGCCGGCGAAGCCGGTGGCGGCGGCGGAGCCGTCGGTGCCGAACCAGCCGATGCGGATCAGCTGGAAGGCCGGGGTGGTGGGCAGCAGCCGGCAGACGTCGGCCATGCCGTCGGGCATGACCTCCAGCGGGACGAACAGGCCGGAGCCGAACTGGGAGAGCAGCAGGACCGGCATGGTGGTGATGCCGGCACTCTCGACCGTCTTGGTGAAGGCGCTGGAGAGGGCGGCCAGCGCCGTCAGGGTGCCGATCGCCAGGACCAGCCCGGCGGCCATCAGCAGCGGGTTCACCGGTGCGCTGAGGTCCAGGGCGACGGCGCCGCCGACGGCGACCACCAGGCACATCAGCAGGGCCAGACCGACCGAGGGCACCGCGGTGCCGGCCAGGATCTCGATGTCCCGCGCCTCGCCGGTGCGCAGCCGCTTGAGCACCAGCTCGCCGCGGCGGGCCACGTAGGCGGCGGTCAGGTTGTAGTAGACGACGAAGGCCAGCACCATCCCGACCGCCCCGTTGACCAGCAGCGAGTCGACGTCGAGGCCGGGGTTGGTCTCGGCCTGCTGCTCCAGCACGCTCCGCAGGCCGCCGATCAGCAGCAGCGGCAGCAGCAGGGCGGTGAACAGCGCGGTCCGGTTGCGCAGCAGCAGGGTGGCCTCGGCCCGGCCGAGGGCGAGCAGCCGGCGGCCGGTACTGCTCTGCGGTCCGGTGCCGCTCTGCGGTCCGGCGGCGGTGCGGGCGGTGGCGGTGGTCATCGGGAGAGTCCCATCAGGCGGCGGCGGGCGGTGGGAGCGGTGGGAGCGGTGGGAGCGGTGGGAGCGGTGGGGGCGTCGGCCGGTGGCCGGTGCGCGGCTTCGGAGGCGATGGCGAGGAAGGCCTCCTCCAGCGAGGCACTGCGGGCGTCGAGGGCGCCGAGCGCGATGCCGTGCCGGGCGGCCCAGCCGAGCAGGTCGGTGAGGGTGGCCTGGAGCTGTCCGGTCTGCACGGTGATCCTCCGGCCGTCGGCGACCAGGGTGGCCCCGGCCAGCGGCGGGAGGCAGGCTCCGGTGAACTCGGGGAGTTCGAAGGTGATCCGGGAGGGGCGGCCGGCGATGACCTCGGCCACGGTGCCGGCGGTGACGATCCGGCCGCGGTGCATGATGGCCAGCCGGTCGGCCAGCTCCTCGGCCTCCTCCAGGTAGTGCGTGGTGAGCAGCACGGTGGTGCCCTGGGCGCGTAGCTCGCGGACCAGGCGCCAGACGGCGGCGCGCGCCTCGGGGTCGAGACCGGTGCTGGGCTCGTCCAGGAAGAGCACCTCGGGGCGGCCGAGCAGGGCCATCGCGAGGTCGAGCCGGCGGCGCTCGCCGCCGGAGAGCTGTTTGACCCGCACACCCCGGCGGTCGGCGAGGCCGACCAGCTCCAGCGCCTCCTCCAGCGGGCGGGCACCGCTGGTCATCCCGGCCCAGCTGCGGCCGGTCTCGGCGACGGTGAGGTCGCCGGGGAAGCCGCCCTCCTGCAGCATGATGCCGATCCGGGGGCGGAGCGCGGCGCGCTCGCGGTGCGGGTCGTGGCCCAGGACCCGGACGGTACCGGCGGTGGGGGCGGCGAGGCCCTCGATCAGTTCCATGGTGGAGGTCTTGCCGGCGCCGTTGGTGCCGAGCAGCGCGAAGAGCTCGCCGCGGCCGACGGTCAGGTCGACCCCGCGCACCGCGTGGTAGCCGGTGGTACCGGAGCCGTAGTGGCGGTGGAGGTCGGTGACCTCGATCACATGATCGCTCGCGGTGCGCGGCTGGCTCGTTTCCATGGCTCAAGCCTTCCGCCGCCCGGGCGCCGCGGGCAGTGCGCGCTCTCATGGGAACGCGATGCGGATCCACGGGTCGGCGATGACAAATGTCATCGGTCGGGGCCGGACGGGAAAGCGCCGGCCAAGCCGCGGGCAAGCCGGGGGCAAACCGGGAGCGATCCGGGGGGGAGGACCGGGGAAGTCACGGTGGGGGAATGCCGAAGGGCCCCCTCGACCGAGGGGGCCCTTCGTACTGGAGCGGACGACGAGATTCGAACTCGCGACCCTCACCTTGGCAAGGTGATGCTCTACCAACTGAGCCACGTCCGCAGGATGGAACTATTGAGTTGTGCTGTGCTCGCACACTGCGAGCGGACGACGAGATTCGAACTCGCGACCCTCACCTTGGCAAGGTGATGCTCTACCAACTGAGCCACGTCCGCACGGTGCCTGGTGGGGCACCGGCCGCCTCTTCGGATCTCTCCGTTGCGGCGACGAGGAATACTCTACCCCATCGATCGGGATGGTCGCCCCACCCTTTCGGGGCGGGTGGGACGACCGGGGCCGGCGGGGTCAGTTCGCCTCGGCGAACGCCTCGTAGACGTGCTTGGGGATGCGCCCCCGGGCGGGCAGCTCCATGCCGCGCGACTGGGCCCAGGCGCGCACGGCGGCCGGGTCCGGGGTGAGCGCGGTGCGGCGGAAGGACTTACCGGTACGGCTCTGGCGGCGGCCGGCCGCGACGAACGGGGCGAGGGCCTCCCGCAGCTTTTCCGCGTTGTCCAGGGACAGGTCGATCTCGTACGACTTCCCGTCGACGCCGAAGTGGACGGTTTCTGCGGCAGCGCCGCCGTCCAGGTCGTCGGAGAGCGTGACAACTACACGCTGAGCCATGGGTGTCAATCCTCTCGGGCAATTCGGCCGAAGGGCGCGGGGTGCGCTCCCGTGGCCTGATGTGCACCATTCGCGCAAGTGCATACGGGCAGGCCTGATGGCGCGCCGGATACGCAGCACTTGCCGCGGCAGGTGGCCCTATTCTGCACCCGAAGCGGGTCGAAATCGAAGAGTCCGGCTTTCTTTTCCGTATATTCACGTGTCTTCGGTGCGGTGTCGGATACCGGGTGCACTCGGCTGGCCGATCTGTCCGGAGTGCCGGTATTCGGGTGCTCTTCGGCCGTTCTCGCTCGGGCCGCTGAATCCGGCGAAATGTGGAGGCCGCCGCGGTGTCCGGGGGGAGCCGGAGCCCTTGTGGCGTAAGGGTCGTGGGTCTACGCGCGTCACCCCGCCCGGCCAGCAAAGTCACCCGAAACCCCCGGTAGTCTGGAGTTCCCCCGCCTCACCGAAGACACCACCGGGAGTGCCAGTGGCACGCGTCGTAGTCGACGTCATGCTCAAGCCGGAGATCCTCGACCCCCAGGGACAGGCGGTGCAGCGTGCACTGCCCCGTCTCGGATTCACCGGGATCGCCGACGTCCGCCAGGGCAAGCGCTTCGAGCTGGAGCTGGAGGGCCCGGTCGACGACGCCGCGCTCGCCCGTATCCGCGAAGCCGCCGAGACCTTTCTCGCCAACACCGTGATCGAGGACTTCACCGTCCGCGTCGAGGAGACCGTCACATCGGTCCCCTCCTCCGTCGCCGGAGACGCCAAGTGACCACTCGAGTCGGAGTCGTCACTTTCCCCGGTTCCCTCGACGACCGCGACGCCCAGCGTGCGGTCCGCCTGGCCGGCGCCGAGCCGGTCGCCCTCTGGCACCGTGACAAGGATCTCCACCAGGTCGACGCGGTCGTCCTGCCCGGGGGATTCAGTTACGGCGACTATCTGCGCTGCGGCGCGATCTCCCGCTTCTCGCCGGTGATGGACACCATCATCGAGCAGGCGAAGCTGGGAATGCCGGTTCTCGGTATCTGCAACGGCTTCCAGGTGCTGTGCGAATCGCACCTGCTGCCCGGTGCGCTCACCCGCAACGACTCGCTGCACTTCGTCTGCCGCGACCAGAAGCTGCGGATCGAGAACGCCGGCACCGCGTGGACCCGGGATTACTCGGCCGGCCAGGAAATCGTCGTCCCGTTGAAGAACGGCGAGGGCCGCTTCGTCGCCGACGAGCACGTCCTGGAGGCGCTGGAGGCGGAGGGCCGGGTGGTCGCCCGCTACGTCGACGTCAACCCGAACGGTTCGTACCGCGACATCGCCGGCATCACCAACGCCGCCGGCAATGTCGTCGGCCTGATGCCGCACCCGGAGCACGCCGTGGAGCCGCTCACCGGTCCGACCACCGACGGCCTGGGCTTCTTCACTTCCGTCCTGAAGCAGCTGGTGAACGCCTGATGACCCTCGACACCGTCAAGAACGCCGAGCAGACCCCGGACGCCGGCCAGCCGTGGTCCGAACTCGGCCTCAAGGAGGACGAGTACACCCGCATCCGGGAGATCCTCGGCCGCCGCCCGACCGGCGCCGAGCTCGCGATGTACTCGGTCATGTGGTCGGAGCACTGCTCGTACAAGAGCTCCAAGGTGCACCTGAAGCAGTTCGGCGAGAAGGTGCCGCAGAACGACGCGATGCTCGTCGGCATCGGCGAGAACGCCGGTGTGGTCGACGTCGGCCAGGGCTACGCGGTCACCTTCAAGGTCGAGTCGCACAACCACCCGTCGTACATCGAGCCCTACCAGGGCGCGGCCACCGGCATCGGCGGCATCGTGCGCGACATCCTGGCGATGGGCGCCCGCCCGGTCGCCGTGATGGACCCGCTGCGGTTCGGCGCGGCCGACCACCCGGACACCCGGCGCGTGCTGCCCGGGATCGTCGCGGGCATCGGCGGCTACGGCAACTGCCTGGGTCTGCCGAACATCGGCGGCGAGGTCGTCTTCGACTCCTGCTACCAGGGCAACCCGCTGGTCAACGCGCTCTGCGTGGGCGTGATGAAGCACGAGGACATCCACCTCGCGCAGGCCTCCGGCGCCGGCAACAAGGTCATCCTGTACGGGGCCCGCACCGGCGGCGACGGCATCGGCGGTGTCTCGGTGCTCGCCTCCGAGACCTTCGACGCCACCGGCCCGGCCAAGCGCCCGGCCGTCCAGGTCGGCGACCCGTTCCAGGAGAAGCTCCTCATCGAGTGCACCCTGGAGATCTTCTCCGAGAAGCTCGTCAAGGGCATCCAGGACCTCGGCGGCGCCGGCCTCTCCTGCGCCACCTCCGAGCTGGCCTCGGCCGGCTCCGGCGGTATGCGGATCGAGCTCGACACCGTGCCGCTGCGCGACAACACGCTCTCGCCCGAGGAAATCCTCATGAGCGAGTCGCAGGAGCGCATGTGCGCCATCGTCGAGCCCGGCAAGGTCGACCGTTTCCTGGAGATCTGCGAGAAGTGGGACGTCATCGCCACCGTCATCGGTGAGGTGACGGACGGAGAGCGGCTGGAGATCTTCTGGCACGGCGAGCTGGTGGTCGACGTGCCGCCGCGCACCGTCGCCCACGAGGGCCCGACCTACCAGCGCCCGTACGCCCGCCCGAGCTGGCAGGACGCGCTGCAGGCCGACGCCCCGAGCGCCGAGCGGCTCGCCCGCCCGACCACCGGTGAGGGCCTGAAGGCCGACCTGCTCAAGGTCGCCGGCTCGCCCAACCAGGCCTCCAAGGCGTGGATCACCGACCAGTACGACCGCTACGTGCTCGGCAACACCGTGCTCTCGGTGCCCGAGGACTCCGGCATGATCCGGATCGACGAGGAGACCAACCTCGGCGTCTCGGTCGCCACCGACGGCAACGGCCGCTACACCAAGCTGGACCCGTACA
Source organism: Kitasatospora sp. NPDC050463 (assembly GCF_040655255.1). Taxonomy (NCBI): domain Bacteria; kingdom Bacillati; phylum Actinomycetota; class Actinomycetes; order Kitasatosporales; family Streptomycetaceae; genus Kitasatospora; species Kitasatospora sp. NPDC050463. The sequence continues at coordinate 6,648 of NZ_JBFAJO010000063.1, read as the reverse complement.
CGGGCGCCCAGCTGGCCCTCGCCGAGGCGTACCGCAACGTCGCGGCCGGCGGTGCCAAGCCGCTCGCGATCTCCGACTGCCTCAACTTCGGCTCCCCCGAGGACCCGGACGTGATGTGGCAGTTCGCCGAGGCCACCCGCGGCCTGGCCGACGCCTGCCTGGCGCTCGGCACCCCGGTCACCGGCGGCAACGTCTCGCTCTACAACCAGACCGGCGAGACCGCCATCCACCCGACCCCCGTGGTCGCGGTGCTCGGCGTCATCGACGACGTCACTCGCCGCACCCCGATCGGCTTCGCCGAGGAGGGTCAGCTGCTCTACCTGCTCGGTGACACCGAGGACGAGCTGGGTGGCTCGGCCTGGACGCAGGTGGTCCACGACCACCTCGGCGGTCTGCCGCCCAAGGTCGACCTGGACCGCGAGAAGCTGCTCGGCGAGATCCTGATCGCCGCCTCGCGCGACGGCATGATCGACGCCGCGCACGACCTCTCCGACGGCGGCCTGGGCCAGGCACTGGTGGAGAGCTGCCTCAAGGGCGGCCACGGTGCCCGGATCATCGTGCCCGAGGGTCAGGACCCGTTCGTTTTCCTGTTCTCCGAGTCGGCTGGCCGCGCGGTCGTCGCGGTGCCGCGCAGCGAGGAGCTCCGGTTCAACGACATGTGCACCGCGCGAGGCCTGCCGGCCACCCGGATCGGCGTGGTCGACGGTGATGTCCTGGACGTCCAGGGCCAGTTCACCGTCTCGCTGGCCGAGCTGACGGACGCCCACACCGGCGTCATCGAGGCTCTGCTCGCCTGACCCGGCCACCCCGAGCCGGCGCGCCCCTGATCCAGAGGGGGCGCGCCGGCCCGGACGCCCGAAGGGCCGGCCAGGTGTCTGAAGCCCGGCCCGGAGCCGAACGGCCCCGAGCCGAAGCCCCACGCCGATCGGCGAAGCCCCGCCCGCCGTAACCCCCGCCCCGCCCCCGTAGTGACTCCCGCCCCGCGCCAAATCCGCCCCGAGCCGAAGGGCCGCGCCGGTGCCGAAAGGGAGAAGCGCGGGAGCGACGAAGGAGCGACGGAGCGCCGACCGTCGGCGCCGGGTCAAGCGGCCCGGAGGCGAGCGGGCGACAAAACAGCCCGGAGGCGAGCGGGCGAAGAAACAGCCGCGGGCGAAGATCCCCTACGCTGCGGGGCATGCCTCCCAAGTCCCGTACGTACCAGCCCCAGAAGGTGCGCGCCGCGCTGGCCGCGCAGACCCGGGCACTGCGCGCCGCCGTCCAGGATCTCTGCGCCGACCCGGCGGCCGAGCAGGTGCTCGCTCGGCCGACCAGGGTGGGGCAGTGGTCGGTGCGCGAGCTGCTGGCCCACCTGGCGGTCCAGCTCGACTGGGTGCCCGCCCACCTCGGTGACCCGCTGGAGGGGCGGCCGCCGCTGGACCTGCTGGGCTGGGTGTCCCGGGTCGCCGAGGTCGCCCCGCTGCTGGACGCCGGGGCGCGCGAGCACGCCGCCGCGGAGTTCGGCGGCTCCCCGGCGGCGGTGGCAGCGGCTTTCGACCGGGCCGCCGACGCCCTGCTCACCGCCCTGGACGGGCCCGAAGTCGAGGACCCACAGCGGCGGTTCGAGATCCGGCTGGGCTCGATGCTGCTCTCCGACCTGCTGGTGACCCGGCTGGTGGAGGCGGTGGTGCACGCCGACGACCTGGCCGACGCGCTCGGCCGGGCCGCCTTCCCGCACGACCGCCAGGCGCTCGCCGTCGTGACCCGGTTGCTGGCCGATGCCTTCGCCGACCGCACGCCGGGTGGGGCTGTCGAGCTGCGGATCCCGCCGTACGCCGTGGTGCAGGCCGTGGAGGGCCCCCGGCACACCCGCGGCACCCCGCCGAACGTGGTCGAGACCGATCCGCTGACCTGGATCCGGCTCGCCACCGGACGGACGGACTGGTCCACCGCGGTGGACGCCGCCGCGCTCTCGGCCAGTGGCGAGCGCAGTGACCTCACGGCGTACCTGCCGGTCCTCGGATAGGCCCGGACGGGGCCCGGCCCGCGTCGCGACCCGGCCCCGGGGGGCCTAGGGGCGGAGTTGGGCGGCGAGCTGCTCGGTGGCCTTCCGGAGCGCCTCCCCGGTCAGGGCGGGCTCCAGCGTGGCGTTGACGGTGTCCTGGGAGAGGGTCAGGGCGATGTCGCCCTTGCCCTTGGCCGCCACCCGGGCCACGCCCACCGAGGCGGCGCCCGGGGTGACCTTGGTCCGGCCGGCCGTCGGCTGCTCGTTGGCGAACTGCTGCACCTGGTCCACGCCGAGGTTTCCGGCGACTTGGATGGACGGCAGCATCATGTTGACCACGGGACCGTTCTCCGGGATGGCCAGCAGGTCGATCCGGACCGGGGTGGAGCCGACCGTGTAGGTGCAGGTCACCCAGGCGCTCGGGGGCGTGGCCGGGATCGAGGGCAGCGAGGGCGGGACGGAGAAGCCGGAGGGCCAGGGCTCGGCCGGCTTGCCGTCGCCGAGTTCGGTGCGGACCGCGGGCTCGTCCTTGGGCCCGGGGGTCACCGGCCGGTCGATCCCGGCCGACTTCAGGGCCGCCGGGAGGTCCAGGCCGAACGGGCACGGGCCGGTCTTGGCGAGCCCCTGGGCGGTCGACCGGACGTGGTCGTAGGAGAGGCTGCCGGCGGCGGTCACTTCGCCGGAGGAGGAGCAGGCGGCAGTGCCGAGGAGGAGTCCTGCGGTGCCGGCCACGGCGAGGAGGCGGCGTCCGGCTGCGGTGCGGTCTGCTGTCATGCGATCAGCCTAGAACGGCCTTCTGTCGGACGGTCGGTGAACAGGTATCGGCTTTGTCCCGGCGCCGCCGGCGGACGAGGGGGAGCCCCCCGGCGCCTCGGGTCAGGGCACCGACGGGCCGCCGAGGTACCTGCCGTCCGCCGTGTACGGCCAGGCGTTGGGTTCGCAGCCCTTGAGGCCGTAGATCTGCTGCATCATCGCGGGCGCGGGCTTGCCCTGGCCCGGACAGGTCTCGTGCCCGTGGCCGATCCGGTGGCCGACCTCGTGGTTGACGATCAGCGCCCGGTACTCGTCGATCGGGCCGCTGAACTGCGGTGAACCGGTGTTCCAGCGCTTGACGTTGACCAGGACCTGGTTGCCGACGTTGCAGTTCACCTCGCCGCGGGTGTTCAGGCCGGCGGCCCCGCAGATCCGGTCCACGGCGGCCGGCGAGGCGATCTTCACGGTGAAGTCGTAGGCGCCGCCCGCCACCAGCTGGAAGCCGTTCCTGCGGTCGTTGGTCCAGCCGCGCGGGTCGGCGAGGATGCGCTGGACCTGTGCGGCGGCCGCCGCCGGATCGATGCCGATGCCGTCCTCGACCTCGACCTGGTAGCGGCGGACGGTGCCCTTGCCGACCGGCGCGGCCGCGCCCGGGGCGACGGTGAAGGTGCCCGCGCCCTGGTCGGGCCCGGGGGCCGGGGTGCTCGGCCCGGCGGGGGTGGGCACGGGGGTGGGCGCAGGGGGCGGGGCGGGTGCCGGTGGCGCCGTGGGGGTCGACGCCGGCGCCGGAGCCCCGTCGGGCGGGGCCGGCCGGCCCTGCGCGGTCCGGTCGGCGGCGGGGCGGGGGTCGGGGTCGTCGGGCATGAGGAGCGTGACGCCGAGGACGGCCACCGCCGCCACCAGCGCGGTGATCATCCCGGGACGGAGCCGCTGCCGACGGAGCCGCTGCCGACGGCGCCGACCGCCCCGGCCGGCGCCGTGCGGGCGGCCGGAGCGGGAGCCGCCGGTACGTCCACCGGCCGCGCGGGAGCTGCGCGCGCCGGGGTCGCGCTGGTCGGGTCTGGCTGCGGGCACGGTGAGGCTTCCTGTCGGACCGGTGGAGTCGCGAAAGCCTTCGAACCTTCGTGCGCCCCCCTCGCCCGGACACCCTGACATGGAGACCCGGCGAATGTCTACATACCGGGTATACACACCAAAAGGGGACCGCCCCCGGCACCGCCCTTTCGGACGGCGTCAGGGGCGGCCGTGGCGCGCGGGCGCCCACGTGCGGTGCGGGCCGGTCAGCCCAGGGTGGCGGCGGCGGTCGGCGAGCTGTCCCGGAGGAACTGGGCGCAGCGCTCGGCCTCCTCCTTCTCGTCGATGGCCGCGGCGGCCCGGCCGAGCCCGTGCAGCGCCCGCAGGAAGCCGCGGTTCGGCTCGTGCTCCCACGGCACCGGGCCGTGGCCCTTCCAGCCGGCCCGGCGCAGCGAGTCCAGCCCGCGGTGGTAGCCCGTACGGGCGTACGCGTAGGACTCGACGGTGCGGCCGGCGGCGAAGGCGTCGTCGGCCAGCTGGGCCCAGGCCAGCGAGGAGGTCGGGTACTTCGCCGCGACCTCGGCCGGGGAGGCGCCGCCGGCCAGCAGCTCCAGCGGAGCGGGCTCGGCGGGCAGGTGCGTCGGGGGCGGACCCCCGAGGAGGTTCTGGTGAATGCTCATGGCCCCCAGTGAACCACTGGGGGCCATGAGCCGGGGACCGGCCTCGGGAAGCGGCGGGGCTCCCGGGCGGTGCCTACTTCAGGCGGTTGCCGGCCGAGCGCAGCTGCTGGGCGGCCTCCAGCACGCGGGCGGCCATACCGGCCTCGGCCAGCTTGCCCCAGGTGCGCGGGTCGTAGGTGTTCTTCTTGCCGACCTCGCCGTCGACCTTCAGCACACCGTCGTAGTTGCGGAACATGTGGTCCACGACCGGGCGGGTGAAGGCGTACTGGGTGTCGGTGTCCAGGTTCATCTTCACGACGCCGTTCTCCAGCGCGGTGGCGATCTCCTGGGCGGAGGAGCCCGAGCCGCCGTGGAAGACGAAGTCGAACGGGTCCTTCTTGCCGTACTGGGCGCCGATCGAGTCCTGCAGCTCGCGCAGCAGCTCCGGCTTCAGGACGACGTTGCCCGGCTTGTAGACACCGTGCACGTTGCCGAACGAGGCGGCCAGCAGGTAGCGGCCCTTCTCGCCCAGGCCCAGCGCCTCGGCGGTGCGCACCGCGTCGTTGACGGTGGTGTACAGCTCGTCGTTGATCTCGTGCGTGACACCGTCCTCCTCGCCGCCGGTCGGGGTGATCTCGACCTCAAGGATGATCTTGGCGGCGACGGCCTGGGCCAGCAGCTCCTCGGCGATGGACAGGTTGTCGTTCAGGGTCTCGGCGGAGCCGTCCCACATGTGCGACTGGAACAGCGGGTTGAGGCCCTTGGCCACGCGCTCGGCGGAGATCGCCAGCAGCGGGCGGACGTAGCCGTCCAGCTTGTCCTTGGGGCAGTGGTCGGTGTGCAGCGCGACGGTGACGTCGTACTTGGCGGCGACCACGTGCGCGAACTCGGCGAGCGCGACGGCGCCGGTCACCATGTCCTTGTTGTGCTGGCCGCCCAGGAACTCCGCACCACCGGTCGAGATCTGGATGATGCCGTCGCTCTCGGCCTCGGCGAAGCCGCGCAGCGCGGCGTGCAGGGTCTGCGACGAGGTGACGTTGATGGCCGGGTAGGCGAACTTGCCCGCCTTGGCCCGGTCGAGCATCTCGTTGTAGACCTCGGGAGTTGCGATGGGCATGCGAATCCGCTCCTGTCGGGTTGCGGCGTACGGACGGTGCTGTCCGACGCTGTGTACGCCTCTGTTACGACTCCGGGGTACCGGGGCCTACGCGCGGCTCTGCGGGGCGGCCACCTGTACCAAGGTTCGAAGCGCCGCCGCGGTACGACAATGAGGGTGTTTGCGACCGCGGTCCGGACGCCGGAGCCATCTTCCCATCCCGGGCCCGGGCACCACCATGTGGCCCGCCTGTCGGGACGGCTGCCCACGTGCGACGAAGGGATGACCACCGTCTCGCCACCTGGGTGGAGGCCCGCGTCAAGGCGGGCCCGCTATCCTGCGGCCGTGGACTACAACCAGCTGGCCGTCAACTTGCTCGACGCCAAATCACTGATCTCGTCCCTCGGCGCCATCGGGCTGATCGCGATCATCTTCGCCGAGACCGGCCTGCTGGTCGGGTTCTTCTTCCCGGGCGACTCACTGCTGATCATCGCCGGCGTCGCCTCCTCGAACGCCGCCTCGTCGGTGCTCGGGGAGGGGACGAAGCTGCCGATCGCGGCCCTGCTGATCGGTGCGCCGCTGGCCGCCATCGCGGGCGCCCAGCTCGGGCACCTGATCGGGGTGAAGGTCGGGCCGAAGATGTTCGACAAGCCCGAGTCGAAGATCTTCCGCCGCGAGTACGTGCTGAAGGCGGAGGAGTACTTCAACAAGTTCGGGCCCGGCAAGGCCGTGGTGCTGGCCCGCTTCATGCCGATCGTGCGGACCTTCCTGAACCCGGTCGCGGGCACCCTGGAGATGCCGGCCCGGACGTTCTTCCTCTGGAACGTGATCGGCGGCGTGCTGTGGACCGAGTCGATGCTGCTGATCGGCTACTTCTTCGGTGACGCGCTCGCCCCGGTGATCGACAGGTACCTGATCCCGGCGGTGCTGCTGATCGTGCTGCTCTCGATCTCGCCGATCCTCATCGAGGTGGTGCGCGAGCGCAAGAAGAAGAAGGCCGGCGGCGCCGAGGCGGCCGAGGCCGAGACCGCTCAGGCGGGTGCCGGGCGCCACCGCCGCGGCTGAGCGCCACCACGACGAACGGCCGGGGCCGGGTCCTGTTTCACGTGAACAGAAGGTGAGCTTCACCGGCTGCACGGAGGTGC
>NZ_JBFAJO010000062.1:0-55848 GCF_040655255.1 Kitasatospora sp. NPDC050463 | reverse complement strand
CGGGAGGTGGAGCGGCTCTGACCGCGGCTCCGGCTGGGGCCGGGGTGGAGAGCGGGGTCGTTGGCGCGCCGCCCCACGTGGTCTCGCCTGGAAGTCCCTCGGGGATGGATCATTCGGCCGTGCCGGTGGCGACGGCTGCTGCGCGATGCCACGGTCCATCAACGCCACGCTCGTCGCCGAGAAGGTCTTCGCCGAGCGTGAACCGCCCCCGGGGCCACCCCGGTGTTGGGCTTCGAGAGCCGGTGTTCCGCTCCGTCGAGGCCAGTGCCGCGGCAGGGGCAGGGGCAGGACACCACGGCGCGGTGAGCGGGTCAGCCGAGCGAGACCAGACGCGCCCCTCCGTCGGTCTCGATGATGGTGCCGGTGAGGTTGGCATTGGTGGCGGCCAGGGCCACCACCTCGGCGATCTCCTGTGCCGAGGCGATGTGGCGGACCGGCAGAGCGGCGGCCGTCTGTGCGAAGTACTCGTGCTTGGCGTCTTCCGGCAGGCCGTTCCACCAGGGCGTGTCGACGAGCCCGGGAGAGACGGCGTTCACCCGTATCGGAGCGAGTTCCGCGGCCAGCGGCTTGACCAGGGCCTCAACGGCACCGTTGAGGGCGGCGATGCCGGCGGTTCCCGGCATGCCGGTCCGCGCGGTGACGGCACTGAGCAGGGTGATGGACCCGTCCGGTGTGAGGTGCGGCAGGACCGCCTGGATCGTGGTGACGTGGGGCCAGAACTTGGCCTCGAACGCGCGTCGCAGCATCGTCAGGTCGAGATCGGCTACCGGCCCCGGCCCTTCGCTTCCGCCGGCCGCCAGGACCAGCCAGTCGATGCTGCCGGTCGCTTCGGCGAGTGCGCTCATCTCGTCGGGGCTACCGGCGTCGGCCCGGTGCCCGACCAGGTCGGCGTCGGTGACGGCAAGGGCGTCGAGGCGCTCCTTGCTGCGGCCGGCGATGTGCACCATGGCGCCACGTGCCTGGAGCAGGCGGGCCGTTGCGAGCCCGATGCCGGAGGTTCCCCCGACCACGAGGGCAGTGCGCCGGGACATGGCGTCCCCTTATTTCGAACCGCTGCGTCTCGCATTAAGCTAGCCTCCATGGTCATGGACAAGCAACCCCCGTCGGAGTCACGCCCGGGACGCAAGCGCAGCGAGGAGAGCCGGATCGCGATCCTGGTCGCGGCGTTCGAACTGGTCGGCGAGGTCGGCTACGCGGGCCTGACGATCGAGGGAATCGCCAACCGCGCCGGATGCGGCAAACAGACGATCTACCGTTGGTGGCCCTCCAAGGCCCACGTGCTCCTCGAAGCACTCGCCGTGAAAGCCGATCTGTACGTCACGAACGCCGACCACTGCTCCTACACCGACGACCTACGGGCTTTCCTCGGGGACACGTTCCGGCTCGGCCGCCAACAGCGTGTCGTCGACATCCTGCGCGTCCTGATGGCGGAGGCCCAGATCAACGAGGAGTTCGGCGAACTCTTCCGCAGTGCCTTTCTGCAGCGTCGGCGCGACGCGCTCCAGGTGGTCCTCGATCGGGCCCGGACCCGGGGCGACCTGCCGCCCCGTCCTGCCGAGTCCGGCGTCCTGGACATCGTGTTCGGCACCTTGTGGTACCGCCTCCTGGCCACGCGCCAGCCCATGGGCGACGACCTCGTCGAGGACCTCACGGCCACCCTCACGGGGGCTGCGCCACCCCCGAGCAACACAGCGATCGACCTGGGAGACCAGCAATGACCCTTCCCCGCACCATCCTCGTCACCGGCGCCACCGACGGCCTCGGCCTGGCCCTGGCCGAACGCCTGGCAGCCGACGGCGCCGACCTGATCCTGCACGGCCGCAGCCAGGCCAAACTCGACCGCATCGCGGACCGGTTCGCGGCCCGCGGCGCATCCAGGCCCCGGACCGTGACCGCGGACCTCGCCGACCTCGGCCAGGTCCGCCGCATGGCCGCTGAGGTTCGCGCTTCGGTGGACCGGCTCGACGTCCTGGTGAACAACGCCGGCATCGGCGGCGGCCAACCGGACGGCCGCACCCGCCGCACCAGCGCCGACGGCTACGAACTGCGCTTCGCGGTCAACTACCTCGCCGGCTTCCTGCTCACCCTCGAACTCCTGCCGCTGCTGCGCGCGTCAGCGCCGGCCCGCATCGTCAACGTCGCCTCCCTCGGCCAGCACCCACTCGACTTCGAGAATCTGATGCTGGAGCGCGACTACGACGGCATCCGAGCCTACGGCCAGAGCAAGCTCGCCCAGATCGCGTCCGGCTTCGAACTTGCCGCACGCCTGCCCGCCGACGAGGTCACGGTCAACAGTCTGCACCCCGCAACCTACATGCCGACCAAGATCGTCCTTGCCGAGACCGGACACAGCATCGACACGCTGGAAGAAGGAGTGACCGCCACCCACCGGCTCGTCACCGATCCGGCACTCGCCGGTATCACCGGACGCTTCTACGACCACACCCGCAACGCACGCGCACATTCCCAGGCATATGACAACGAGGCCCGACTTCTCCTGTGGCAGGCGAGCCTGCGGCTCACCGAAACCGAGGACCCCGTGTGGTGAGTGCCGCTGGGGTGGAGGCCGTCGGGGCCGCCGTCCTGCCCGATGCTCGCAGGACCACAAGGCCACCGGCTACGGCCCGTCGTGATCCACTTCTCGTGACCGGCCTGTCTGTATGACCGTTGCCGCCGCCCGCCCGATCGTCCTGACGCTTCCGAGCGGGCCGGCCGGCCCCAACGGCCTTGTCACACCACGGCGTCCCACAACTGGGTGGCGATGCGGGCGCACGCCCACTGCTGCGCCCGGGCGCCGTCCGCGAGGCTGGAGTCCGCGATCTCCAGGCAGCGCAGCGTCTCCTCGTTGGAGCGCGAGCCCCCTCGCGCTCCGGCCGGGGCGGCCCGGGGCGCCACGCCGCTCCCGGCCCGGGTCAGCTCAGCCAGAAGCCGGCCAGCACGGCGCCCGTCAGGACCAGCGCGGTCAGCACCGGCGCCCCCATCCGGCCCCTCGGCCCGGACGTGACGGCGACCATCGACACGGTCGGCACCGTGAGGGTCAGGCCCACCATCAGCACGGCCACCGTGCCGGACGGCGCACCGGCAACGAGCGCGCCCCACACCACCGTGAACATCAGCACCAGCAAGGCCGACGCGGTCACCAGCAGCCAGGCCGCCCGCGCGGTCCACCGGGCCGCCTGGTCATCGGCATAGAAGTTGGCGCGGGTCGTCGTCCAGAACCGCAGCAGAGGCCGGTCACGCCGGGCAGAGATCAGCATGGCGTCAGTCTGGCGTGCCCCGAGCCGTCGTGGCACCCCCCGAGCGCCCGGATCTCCCGGCGCGGGCGGTGTGCGGGCCGGCGCGGTCCGGAAGGGCTGGAGCACACGTGTCGGGTCGGCTCGGACATGTTCCGGCCTGCCCCGCGCTCCGGCCACGAAGCACTCGACCAGTGCGAGCACCGTGGCATGAGGAGGGCACGGGGATTTCCACCGGCCGTCAGGACACCAGCCCGACGGTCAGGGCGGCCGCGCCGAGTGCGGCGTGAACCGCTCCGATGAGCTTCACCGTCCGCAACGTCACATCGCTGCGGCGGTACTGGTGGTTGATCAGCTGCCACCACTTGGCGGTATGACGGATGTCGAAGGCGGTGGCGAGCCCGTTGAGGGCGAGCCCCGCCCCAGGGACGATCAACTCGGTAGTCACAGCGCGAGCATAGGACTGCGGCCGGCGGTCCACCAGATCGGGTGTTCGCCGGACGTGAGGACGGCCTTGGGCCGTTGCGCACCTACCGCTTCGGGCACGGGTCCCGGTAGGCGATGGCGGGGGCGTAGCGCTGCCACTGCGAGGGGCTGATGGCCCCCGTGCTGTAGGCGCACAGCCGGTCGGCGAGCCTGGCGGGGTCGGCGTCGACCAGCGAGACGGTTCGGCTGGAGGCCACCAGCAGCGTGGGACCGGTCGCCACGAGCGCGACGGCCCGGATCGCGTTGCCGCTCGGGTTGGCGACGGAGGCCACCCGGGCGGGGGCGGTGGGGTTGCGGACCTCCCAGAGTTCCAGCGTGGTGCTGTTCCAGATGGCCATGAGCGTGCCGTTCTGGGCGAATTCGATGCCCTTGACGTCCTGCACCGTCTGGATGGTCGTCTGGGGGCGGGGGTGCTGCGGGTCGGCGATGTCCCAGAGGGAGACCGTGTTCCCGCTGTTGCCACCGGCGGCGAGCAGCCGGTTGTCGCCGCTCAGTCCCAGGGCGTCGTTGAAGGCCCCGGGCACGGTCACCCGCGAGGTCGGCTCGCCGCCGCCGGCGAAGTGGAACAGCTCCAGGGCCGCGCACTTGCACGTGGTGTCCGGTGTACTCGTGACGGCCAGGACCGTGCCGGCCGGGGTGCCCCGGGAGAGCGCGGAGCCCAGGTTCAGCGCGTCACCGGGGTCGGTGACACCGTCCGGGGGCTTGATCGCCGAGGAGCCGGTGCGCCTCGGCTTCGCCGGGTCGCTGACGTCCCACCAGTCGAAGCCGCTCTTGGTCGCCAGGTAGGCCGTGCGGCCGTGGCCGAGCACACCGGCGTCGTGGCCGCCGGCGTCGGGGGCCGGGATCGAGCCCACCTCCGCCGCGTCGAGCGTGTCGCTGACCCGCCACAGGTGGAGTGCCCCGCCACGGATCACCGCCATCAGGTGGCCACCGTCGTCCCAGGTCACCCCGAAGGTGATGATCAGGTCACCGACCCCTGACGGGGCGGCGGGGAAGTCGGCGGTGCCCAGGGAGGCGGCCCTGGCCGGGTGGTTCGGATCGCTCACGTTCCAGAGCTGGACCTCGCCGTCCCAGCCGATGGTCAGCAGCGCGCCCGCACGGATGAACGCGGTGCTCCGCACCGAGACCGGCAGGGTCGCCAGGAGGACGGGGCCCGTGGCCGGGGAGAGGTCCCAGAGCCCGACGGACTGAGTCCGCGGGGTCGGCGACGCTGCCGCCACCTGCTGCGGCGCGGCCATCAGGTGTCCGTCCGGGCTGAACGACCAGGACGGGAGCCCACCCGGCAACCGGGCCTCGTCGACCTGCCGCGCCGGGGAGCGCCACCGGCGCACCACGCCGTCGGCGCCCGCGGTCACCAGCCCGCCGGCCCCGGTCGCGGCCATGGCCTGGATGCCGGCGGCCGTCTTGATGCAGGTCGACTCCGCGGACCCCAGGACGCTCAGGGCATCCGGGGCCACGGAGGCGACGCACAGATCACCCTTCGGGTCCTTCACGTCCGTCCCGCCGTAGGCGAGTCGGCGGCCGTCCTGGCTGAAGGCCACCGCGCTCACGTTCGCGGAGCCCTCCATCGCGACCCTGACGGCGTCGGGGTGGGCCGGATCCCCGACGCGCCAGAGACCCACCTCCCGCTGGCTGCCGGCGGCCAGCATGCTGCCGTCGGGGCTGAACGCGATCGACTTGTACCCGGTCTCCAGGGCGGCCGGGTTGGCCGGATCCGCCGGGTTCGCGACGTCCCACAGCTGGGTCTTGCCGCCCAGAACGGTGGTGGCGAGCAGGCCTCCCCGGGACGAGAAGGCGACGGCGCCGAGGCTCTTCGGCCCGAGGCCGGTCGGGTTGCGCAGCCGGGCGAGCTGCTCGGGGGCGGTGGGCCGGGCGATCGACCACAGGCGGGTGTCGCCGTTTCCCGAGGCGGCCGCGAGCAGCGTGCCGTCCGTGCTGACGGCCACGGAGGTGACGCTCGTCTCCTCCTCCCCCGGGTCGGTCGGAAACGGCAGCCGGGCCGCAACCACGGGCTTCCCGGGGTCGGCGAGGCTCCACAGGCACAGGCCGCCCTCCTGACCGCACGAGGCCGCCAGGTGGGACCCGTCCGGGGTGAGGGCGATGCCCGTCGGAGCGACCTCGACCGTCGAACGGAGGACCGGGGCGGCCGGGTCGGTGAGGTCCCAGACCCGCACCGCCCCGTCCTCGTTCACGGCCGCGGCCAGGGGCGCCCGGGCGGAGGTCGCGACGACGAGGACCCCGCTCCCGGCCTCGCCGACGACGCTGTTCATCAGCGAGCCGCCCAGGTCGTACAGCTGGGCGGCGGCCTCCTGGGTCGGGGACGTCCGGTGGGCGGCGATCGCGAGCCGGGTGGCCAGGCCGGGATCGGTACTGCCGAGGGCCTGCGCCCGCGCGGCCAGATCCTTGGAGTCGACGACCGAGGTCTGCCGGGCGGTGGCGTCCCGCTCCCGCTCGGTGGCGTCCATCTGTCGTACGGTGAGCCCGATTCCGGACATGGCGCCCAGCACCGCCACGCAGAGCGCCGCGGCCACCGCCCGCCGCCTCCGTCGGCGCGAGCGCCGGTGGACGCGGCCGCGTTCCAGGTAGTCCCGTTCGGCCTCGTTCAGATACCCGACCGGGCCGTGCAACCAGGGCTGGGCGCCCGCCAGCGTGGTCTCGTCCGGCAGGAGATCACGGTGGCGCCCACCGCGCTCCCAGCGGTCCCGGTCGTGCCGCAGGACCTCCCTCCAGGCCAGGAACGCACGGTCCTCCTCGACCCAGGCCCGCAGTTTGTCCCAGGCGTTGATCAGCGCCTCGTGCGCGAGCTCCACCGTCTCCACGCCCTCGGCGCTGCGGCCGGTGACCAGCAGCCGCTCGTCGGCGAGCAGCCGGGCGACGCGCCACTCGTCCTCGCCGAGGTCGGTGCGCAGGGCCGTCCGGCGGGTGGCCGACAGCGAGCCCAGCGGCACCCGGGCGAGCTGGGTGAAGAGGCGGCGGGCCACCGTCCCCTCCTCCGGCGAGACCTTCCGTTGCAGCGCGTCGTCGGCGTAGCCGCCCAGTGCGCCCTTCACGCCGCCGAGCGCCTCGTAGGCCTGGTGGGTCAGCAGGCCACCGTCCTGGCGCTTCCAGAGCAGGTCGAGGGTGAAGCCCAGCAGCGGCAGCGCGCCCGGCTCGGCGCCGGTGTCGTCCAGCAGACGCTCGGCCAGGTTGGGCGCGTAGCGCACCCCCGCGATGGCGTCGACCGGCGCGGTGACGACCTGGTGCAGCTGCTCGCGGCTCATCGGGCCGAGCGCGTAGACCTGCCGGCCGATGACCGGGCCGAGGCGCGGGTGGGAGAGCGCCGCCTCCAAGAAGTCGGCCCGCAGGGTGGTCAGGACGCGGACGGTGTTCGGCAGGGCGTCGGTGAACAGCGCCGCGGCAAGCTCGTCGACGGCGGACCGGCCGCGCGCCAGGAACTCCTCGAACTGGTCCAGCACCAGCAGCAGTTGGCTCGCGCCGTGGCGTTCCAGGAGCCGGGGTGCGAGGTCCGCCATGCCCTGGGGCCCGGCCAGCACGGCGGCCAGGACGGGGGCCCGCTCAAGGCGCTGCGTCGCCGACAGCTCCGGCTCCAGCAGCGGCAGCAACGCGGCGGCCAGCGCCGACAGCGGCCTGCTGCCGGAGTCCGGCCGCAGGGTCACCGTCAGCGCCCCGGCCGCCCGGCGCCGGGGCACCACCCCGGCCATGGCCAGCGAGGACTTCCCCGAGCCGGAGGGGCCGACCACGGTGACCCAGCGCTCGCGGGCCGTCAGGACGGCGACCTCCTCGCTCTCGGCGTCCCGGCCGTGGAAGACCGGTGCGTCCGACTCCTGGAACGAGGTCAGACTGCGGAACGGCGACGGCGGCAGCGCGACGGCCCGCAGCTCGGGCCAGGCCGCCATCAGACCGTCGGTGGGGATCAGGTAGCTCACCGGGGGATCGGTCGCCTCGGCGATCGTCACCATGCCGACCACCCCGCCGAGGTCGGCGTCCCACACCGGGCTCCCGCTGAACCCCCCGGAGACCCGGTAGCCCCCGGCGGCGAGGTCGACCTGCAGCAACCCACCGCCCTGGCGATCCCGCAGCACACCAGCGTGCCAGACCCCGTCCGACCGTCCGACCGGGAACCCGAACACCCGCACGGGATGGTCCCAGACGTTCTCGGTCCGGGTCTCGACGGGCCGGACCGGGCGGGCGCCGGCCAGCGGGGCGGCCAGCCGCAGCACCGCGACGTCCCCACCGCGCTCCGACGTCCGCGGCGCCCAGTGCTCGACGACCGCCATCACACCCGTCACGGCCGGCTCGCCCGCCCCCGACGACGCCGGCAGCAACGGCAGGTCCACGAACACCCAGGACCCGACCCCCGGCTCGACGCCCTGGCCGGCGAGCGCCGCCGAGACCACGTGCGCGCAGGTGAGGGCCAGGTCGGGCGCGACCAGGAAGCCCGCACCGACCGGCCTGCTCAGCGCATCGCGGACCCGCAGCACCGCCGCGTCCAGCGACCTCGCCCCGGCGCCCTCGACGGGCCCGGTGCCCGGCGGTGTCACGGCGCGGGCTCCGCCGGTACCGGCCGAACGCCCCCGCCCGCGTCGTCGTCCGGGGCCCGGTGCCAGGTCAGCGAGACCTTGAAGTTGGCCTGCGCCGAGGTACTGGAGATCACCACGTCCGCTTCCGCGGACAGCGACAGCCCGAACTCGACACCGATCTCGTCCGGCGCGTCGACCATGTCGCGGAAGCCGTCCACGAAGTCCTGGGCCACCGGCCTCACCCCGGCCAGCATCTCGCCCAGCGACCGGGTGGCACGCGCCACCACCTGGCCCGGCCGGGCGACCTGCACCAGACCCTCCGCCGTCTGCTCGATCTCGACCTTCACGACATCCGGCCGGCCGTCCGCCGCGCCGACCGGCAGCTCGACGAGATACGCCATGTCTCCCCCTCGGGACCTCACCGACACCTGCGTGGGGCCCCCTGACCCGTGCGTGGGTGCCCCCTGACCCGTGCGTGGCTGTCCCATGCCCCGTACCGCCCGCGCCAACCCCGGCCGACGCCGGACCCGCGCGGCCGACGCAGGATCTGCACGGGCCGCGAACTGCTCGCGCACAGGGCCGCGGGCTCCTCGCGCACACACCGGCGGGCAGGGGGATGATGTGCATCAGGAAGCGCGAGGAGGTTCCGGCCCATGGACATCTCGCTGGCCACCGATCGGCTGATCGTCCGGGACTGGTCCCCCGACGACGCCGAGGCCGCTCTGGCGATCTACGGCTCGCCGGATGTCGCACGCTGGCTGACCCCGGCGATGGATCGCGTCGTCGACGTGGCGGCGATGCGCTCGGTACTCCAGGCCTGGCAGGAGGCCCAGCCGAACCTGCCGCCCCCTCGGGGCCGGTGGGCCGTGCAGCGCAAGGAGGACGGGGCGGTCGTCGGCGGCCTCGGCATCCGGCTGCTGCCGCCGTACGAGGACGACCTGGAGATGAGCTGGCAGCTGGCCCCCGACGCCTGGGGGAAGGGCTACGCCACCGAGGCCGGCCGGGCCCTGATCGCCTGGGCGTTCACCCAGGAGGCCGAGGAGCTGTTCGCGGTCGCCCGGCCGAACAACACCCGCGCCATCGCGATGGCGAAGCGGCTCGGGATGGAGTGGGTGGGCGAGACCACCAAGTACTACGGCCTCAACCTGCAGGTCTACCGCGTCCGGCCGAGCGACTTCCACGACTGACCGGGCAGCCCCCGCGCCCGCGGCGACCGCCCTTCGTGGCGGCGGCCGCGGCGCGGGTGCCTGTCGGCCGCCCTACGCCCCCGCCACCTGCCTACCGGCCGCCGGGATCAGCGGGGTGGCCGGGACCAGGGGGATCAGCTCCGGGATCAGCGGGGGATCGGCGGCGCCGCGGGCGCCGGGCCGAGGGTCGTCGTCCCCGGGGCGGCGCGGTGGCCGAGACCGGTCCGGTAGACGTCCAGGGCGCGCTCGACCCGGCCGGTGCGGCGCAGCAGATCGCCCAGGAGCCGGCAGAGGTCCGCGAGGTCGCCCGCCGCTCCGGCCCGTTCGAGCAGGGCGAGGGCGCTGCCGTAGTGCTCCTCGGCGGCGTCCGGTTCGCCCCGCTCCTCGGCGATGAGTCCGAGCAGCCGGTGCGCCCCGGCGGCGTGGACGGCGCCGCGGTCCGGACCGATCCGGTCGAGGAGGCTCCGGAGCAGGTCGTCGGCCTGCGCGTGGTGGCCACGGCGGCGCAGTACGTCGGCGAGTTCGACGTCCACCTGGTGCGTGAACAGCTCCGCCTGCCGGGAGGCCAGCATGGCGCGGGCGGTGCGCAGTTCGTCCTCCGCCCGGGCGAGGTCGCCGGCCTGGGCGTGGACGTAGCCGCGCATCCAGTGGCACTTGGCGAGGTCGGAGGTGAGGCGTAGGCGCTGGTAGAGCGCCTGCGCCTTGGCCAGCGAGGCGTCCGCCTCGGCCGCCCGGCCGTCGGCGATCAACGTACGGGCGACGCTCCGGTGCAGCCCGGCGACCAGCGCGGGGTCGGTGGCACCGGGCGCCAGAGCGAGGGCGAGCTCGGCGGCCTGGGCGGCCCGGGCGTGGGCGCCCATGTCCATGTAGGGGCCGATGGCGGCCGAGTACAGCAGAAGCAGCGCGTCGGGGTCGTGTAGTCCGCCGCCGTTGAGGCGGTCGATGGCCGTCTCCAACAGGTAACAGGCGTACCGAAGTTCGCCCGCCAGCAGGTGCGCCACGGCCCGCCCCCGGATCGCGGCGGCGCGGCGCGGCAGGGGCTCGTCGGCCAGCAGGCGTTCCGCCTCCTCGAAGTGCTCCCTGGCCTCGTCGAGGCGGCCGGCCTCCAGCGCGCAGTCGCCGAGGCCGAGCAGGGCGGTGGGCCGGACGGACTCGACCCCGTAGTGCTCGGCGCGGTCCCGGACGGCGGCGAAGCGGCGGGCCGCCTCGGTGATGTCGCCGTCGGCGAGTGCGCTCTGCGCCTCGGTCAGCGCGAGCCCCAGCTCGGTGGCCAGGTGGGCCGGTCGGCCGGTGGCGAGCTCGTCGAAGGTGACGCCGAGACGTTCGGCGAGGTGGCGCAGCGCGGCCTCGGAAGGGTGTACCCGGCCGGCCTCGACGGTCGAGACGTAGGCGGCGGTGTAGGCCGGTTCGGCGAGCATGCGCTGGGTCAAGTGGCGTTCCCTGCGCAGCCGTCGGACGCGCTGCCCGATGCCGGCCGGATCCTGCTCCGAGGTCATGACCGCCCCTTCCGTCGGGTTTCTGCCGTTCCTGCCGCACCCATTGTCGTGGACTCGACAGTGTTCTACATTAACTCCTCACTTGAGTCTGATTATCCATCGACTTAACACCCAGCGCCATGCCTCGCTCCGCCCTTGCCTGTCGGGCCGTCACCGGCCCTGCCGGTTCACCCCCGCCCCTGTCGGTCCACCCCCGGAGGTCCCCTCGTGCGTCACGGCAGATTCCTCACCACCACCCTGGCCGGCGTCACGGCCCTGGCAGCCCTCTGCTCCTGCCCCGTGCCCGCCGCCGCCGCGGCCGCCGGCGGCGAACCGCCACGTCCGGCCACGTCCGCCAGCGCCACCCCCAGCGCCAGCGCCAGCGCCGATGCTGCGCGCCGGGGCGCCGGCCACCAGGTCGAGGCGTTCGCCGAGGACGGCAGCATCAGCCGCGCCCGGGTGCCCGCGGCCTCCCCGTTCGCCTCCCCGCAGCCCCTCGCCGGGCCCGCGGCGGGCGACGGCACCGTCACCCCGGTCATCCGCAACGGCAGCACCGACAGCAAGCTCGACGTGGTGGTGATCGGCGACGGCTACACGGCCGCCGAACAGGAGAAGTTCCTCACCGACGCCGCCACGAAGTGGCAGGAGATCACCGCCGTCGAGCCCTACACGACCTACCGCTCACTCTTCAACGTCTGGGCCGTCCAGGCCGTCTCCACCGAGTCCGGCGTCTCCGGCGACCCGGACCGCGCCACCGTCCGGCAGACCGCCCTCGGCTCCTACTTCTGGTGCGAGGACGTCGAGCGCCTGCTCTGCGTGGACACCGCCGCCGTCGACCGCTACGCCGCCAAGGCCCCGCAGGCGGACCTCGTCCTCGTGGTCGCCAACAGCGCCAAGTACGGCGGCGCCGGCTACAACGACGTCGTCTCACCGCTCGGGTACTCCGGCATCGCCACCGTGTCGGGCGGCAACGACCGCTCCGGACAGGTGGCCGTCCACGAGACCGGCCACTCCCTCGGCCTCCTCGCCGACGAGTACTCCTACGACGGCCAGGGCACCTACAACGGCGACGAACCCGCCGAGGCGAACATCACCACGCTGACCGCCGACCAGCTGCGCCGCACCCGCAGCAAGTGGTACCGCTGGCTCGGCCGGACCTCCCCCGACGGCGGGACGGTCGGGGTGTACGAGGGCGGCGGCTACTACCCGACCGGCCTCTACCGGCCCACCGACAACTCGATCATGCGATCGCTCGGCCGCGAGTTCAACCTCCCCGGCCGCGAAGCCATGATCGCCGGCTTCTACCGCTACGCCGCCGCCCTCGCCAGCCCGACCCCCACCACCACCCTCCTCACCCCGGCCGACCGGCTCACCATCGAGCTGCCCGCCCCCGGCACCCGGCTGCGCTGGTACCTCGACGACCACGAGGTGACGGCCTGGCGCGACCGGGCGGCGGTCGCCGTCTCCGAGCTGCACCTCATCGGCCCGAAGAGCCTTCGCCACCGGCTCACCGCCGTCGCCACCGACCCGACGTCCGCGGTGATCGACCCCGAACTGCGCACCTCCCTGACGGACACCCTGTCGTGGAGCGTGCGGCGCTGACCCGACCGCCACCGACCGAGGCGGTGCGCGTGGTGAGGGACTCCCGACCACCGGTACGCCACCACCACCGGCCCGCCGCCCCGAGGGCGGCGGGCCGTCCCCACACACTGCCGCCGGGGCCTTCCCACAGGCCCTTCACGTTGCTCCGGCGGGCATCAGAGCAGTTGCCGCAGCCACGACTCGATCGCCGCGAAGTCGCCATCGGTCAGACCGAGGCGGGGATCGACACGATGGAGCAGGGCGGGCCCCTGGTGGTTCGCGGCGACCCAGGCCCGATCGACGGCGGTGACCTCGTCGTCGACCCAGACGAACGGGCGTCCCGCCGCCCATGCGACCAGGGCACGGGTCTTCCAGTGCAGTCCGCGCCGTTCGTCCTGGTCATCGCTGTCGGACGGCTCCGGCCAGGCGACCACGGCCAGCTGCGGCAGGCCGATCCGGGGAGCGATGCACTCGTTCGCGTCGGCCATCCAGGTCGTGGCCCAGACCAACTCGCACGGGAGCGCGGCCAGTCGGCGCCCGTGCTCCGGATTGATCCTGGCCAGCAGCGGATTCGCCGCCGCATCGAGCGGTTCAGGGTCCGTCGCACCCGTCGGATACTCCTGGGCCGCCCCGCCGAACGGGATGAGTGGTCCATCGACATCGAGAAACAGCAGCGGACGCCGCACAGAGCCGGTCACGGGAGCACGGTAGCCGCAGATCCCGACGGGCACCGCCTCATTGACACGAACCCGGTGTCACCGGCGGTCCCTGCCGCCGAGGAAGGCGCTTTCAAACAGTGTTTGAAAATGCCTCCGGTCGCGCTATTGTCATGATCAGCAAGATCGCACACGGCTCGGAGGGGGGTGGTGACGATGGACATCGTGCTGTTCAACGTGACCACGGCGGCACTGATGGTACTGATGTTCAACGGCGGCCTGGCCCTGGTCGGCCAGAGCACGCTGGGCGGGCGACGGATCCCCTGGACGGCCGTCGGCCTGACCGGGATCGCGCTCGGCGCGGTGGCCCTCCAGCTCTGCTGGTCGGGGGCGATGGGGGCACTCGACGCGGATCCGGCCAAGTCCGGCTGGTGGCGCGTGGTCACCTCGGTCTTCATGCAGAACGGCGGCTTCGGCGGGTCGGCCTGGAACATCGCCACCCTCGCCGCCGTCGCGGCCTTCGCCGACTGGTTCTGGGGCGCGCCGCTGACCCTCGGTCTGTTCGCCGCGGGAATCCTGCTGCCGGAGCAGATCGACAAACTGTGGGGCCAGACCTCCCACAGCACCGACCCCCGCAACTTCGCCGGCAGCTCCGGCGCCACGTACTTCCTGGGCGCGACGCTGGCCGCCGCGCTGCTGCTGCACGGCAGTGCCGCCCAGCGCTTCGACGACGAGGGTGCGCGCAGCAAGGCCGTCCGCAAGAACCGGCTGCTCGCGCTCGGTGTGCCGGTGCTCGGGCTGGCGATGTGGTTCGCCCAGGAGAACGGGCACGGGCTGGTCTCCGCCTACGGCTTCGTCCTCGGCGCACTCACCTGGGCCGCGTTCCGCACCGTCCTGCGTCCGGACCGCGACCTGCGCCGGCCACCGCGCACGACCGTAGCCGCACTGACCGGGCTCGTCGGCCGGCAGGCCCGGAACACCGGCTGACCGCGCGGGCCGCCGACCTCCCCACGAGAGCGGCGGCCGACCCCCGATCCAGGGGCAGCCGACCGACGCTCGAAGACCTCACCCCGTCAGGTTCTGGCAGGTCAGCGGGGCCATCTCCGGCTCACGCATCCTCGAAGGGCTCATCGCTCCACCGGAACCAGGCCCGGTCGTCCTGGATGTGGAGCAGGAACTCGGGAACCGGCCCCGATGGCCCGGCGAGCGAAAGAGACCGGGCGATCCGGTCGTACGCCTCCTCGAACCGCTCGTAGTCCTCCGCTTCCAACAGAGCGAGCGATGTGTCGAACCACGGCTTCACATCCATGAACGCCGGCCCCGGAAGGAACTGCCCGTGCAGCCACGGGAAGTCGGCCTCGTCGATCACGATCTCGCCGACCGACCCCTCCTGGCGCACCAACCGCCAGACCTCACCTTCGAACCCCACGTCACCGACTCCCCTCGTCACCCACCGTCCCGTGCCGAACGGCAGCTTCTCAGACCCTCACGACGGCGGGCCGGGAAACGACAGCGAGGACGAGACGACCGCCGCGGGGACAAGGCCGACAGGTATCCACCGAGGCAGTCCGGACCGGTTTCCGATCAGCGGTGATTCGGTCCTCGGGAGACGATCACTCGCCGCGCGGGAGCGATCTTCGGCTGCCCTCTCCGCACCCCGGTCAGCCCCACTCGTGAACACCCCGTGATCCGAACCCCAGGAGTTCCCGGGCGGGTTCGTCAGGCCGGGAGGAAGAAGCCGGTGATGTCGGCGAGGCGTCCGTCCTCGTGGTGGCGGGCGGTGCTGATGCCGGTCGACGCGCTCCCGCCCTCACCGTCCAGCTGGGTCCAGCGGGCGAGGGAGCGGTCGTGGTGCTCCAGCACCTCGTCGATGCGGAACCGGTGACCGGGGAAGGCTCCGGCGAAACCGGTCATGTAGGCGGCGAGTTCGGCCAGGCTGCCGACCTCGGTCCCGGGGTCGCGGTAGGCGACCCCGTCGACCGCGACCGCACCGAGGGCGGCGAGCCGGTCGGCGGGGGCGGCCGACCAGCAGGCGGCGTAGTCGTTCCAGAGCCGCTGGGTGTCACTCATGGTCGTCCTGCTTTCGTGAGGTCCTCAAGGAGCCGATCGACGCCATCGCGCCGTCGGTGACGCCGTGCAGTGTGGTGCGGGGCAGGCCGGCCCGGACGAGCACCAGCAGGCCCTGGTAGAGCGCGAGCAGGTGGGCGGCCGTGGTTGCGACGTCGAGGTCCGGCGGTGTGCCGCCGCAGCGCCGCGCGCGGGTCAGCGCGTCGGCGAAGCCGCCTTCGATCGCCGCCAGTCCGTGGTGCACGCCGGTGGCGGTCTGCGGGAGGGTGAAGGACTCGACGGCGGTGTTGGTGAGCAGGCAGCCCGGGTCGGGCTCGGCGCCGGTCTCGATCGCCGAGGTGAAGAACGACCGGATCCCGGCCAGGGGGTCGGCCGGCTCCAGCAGGTGGGCCCGGACCCGGCCCCGCACCACCCGCTCGTTGTAGGCGTCGAGAGCGGCGCGGAACAGGCCGTCCTTGCTCTGGAAGGTCCGGTACAGGCTCCCCGGGTGCACCCCGGTGGCCTCCTCGATGTCCCGCAGCGAGGCTCCGAGGTAACCCCGGTGACGGAAGAGCCGCATGGCCGAGGCCAGCACCTCGTCCTGGTCCCAGAGCTGCTTGCGTCCCATCCCCACCCCTCCGTAGTTGAACGATTGCTCACAAAAAACTTAGCACAGCATGGCACTCCAGTGCGATTCCGTGGGCCGGTGGGCCTCGGAGCGGGCGGCGATGGGCCGCCGTCTCGTCGACGGACAGCACGACGGACTCCTCACGGCGGGTGACAGTTCGACGCGGTGAAGCACTGCACACGGGCCTCCGCCGAACCGAAAGGCGCGTCACTCCGGTGTCCAACGCCGTCACGGCCGGCCGGGGTCAACTTTCGGAGAGCGGCAAAAGGGCGATCTCCAGGAGTCGTTGACACGCCTGAGCCCATCGCGTCGGCCCCGATGCGCCGTCCGCGACTGCTCATTCAAGCCTCCTCAAATGACCGAACAGGTTGTGAAAGGCTCTGCAGGGGCGGACGCCCCACCCACAGGTGCCTGCCCCGGACGCGCGAATCCCGCTACCCGGTGGACCAGTTGGCAGACTTCCGACCGGTCACCGGGGCGGCGATGAGTTTGCCCGGTCCGGGCGGTCCCATCACTGCTGTCGCCCCATCACAGGAGGAAAACGTGGCTCAGCTCTTGAGAGTCCAGAACTTCAACGTCTCGAGTGACGGCATCGGCGCCGGGGAGGACCAGACCTTCGAGAGGCCGTTCGGCCATGTCGATCCCGAGAGGCTGTTCGCCTGGGCCGGCGCCACGGCGAGCTGGCCCATGCGCACCGCCCCCGGGGGGAGCCGGGGTCTGGACGACCACCTCACGCGGGACTACGCGCGCAACATCGGCGCCGAGATCATGGGCCGCAACAAGTTCGGCCCCCAGCGCGGACCCTGGCAGGACCACGAGTGGCAGGGCTGGTGGGGCGACGAGCCCCCGTTCCGCACCCCGGTGTTCGTCCTGACCCACCACAAGCGTCCTTCGCTCACGTTGTCCGACACCACGTTCCACTTCGTCGACGGCGACCCTGCCACGGTCCTCGAACAGGCCCGGGAGGCGGCACAGGGCAAGGACGTCCGACTCGGCGGCGGGGCCACGACCATCCGGGAGTTCCTCGACGCCGACCTCGTCGACACCCTGCACGTGGCGGTCTCGCCGGTGAAGCTCGGGTCCGGAGTACGGCTCTGGGAGTCCCCCGACGAACTGCTCGACCGGTTCCACCTGGACGTCGTTCCGAGCCCGAGCGGGGTGACGCACCACCTGTTCTGGCGGAAGTGACCGACCCTCAGGGCAGCCTCGGGCAGGCGTTCGGCCTCCCGGGGCTGCGTTGAGGCACCGAGGCGACCGGGCCGCGGGCCCGATCACCAGACGACGCTCGGCACGACGCCGTGCCGAGCTGGGAGCCAACTGGCCTCTTCCCCTTCAATCAGTAGGCGATTGTCTGAACAGACCACAAAATGCAAGGCTCCAGACTGTATTTGGGTATAGAGTCTGAAGCACAGAGGGTGGTCCGAGGGGTTGGCATCACGGCGATGTCAACGGATCACCCCAGACAGGGGGCCACCATGACCTACCACCTCGAACTGGCACGGGCGACGATCGACAACCGCCTGCGTGAGGCCGAGAAGCACCGCCTCATGCGCGCGCTCCGACTCAAGAGCCGCGCCGAACGCACCACCCGCCGCGCACACCAGGCCCTCACGAGCCTGGCCGACCCTCCTGCGTGAGCACGCCACCCGCAACGGGCCGTCACCGAAACGCCGGTGACGGCCCGTCTGCTTGCTGATCAACAGTGTCCAGCCGGTGCCGGCAGGGCGAGCCGGGTGGCCCGCCCTGCCGGCACCGTCCCCGATGGGGTCAGGTCAGTGCTGGCCCGACCCCGAAGGGGTCAGGTCAGTGCTGGCCCGCCTTGCGGCGGCGCATGACCAGGACGGTGCCCGCCCCGACCAGCCCGAGGGCGGCGAGCAGAGTCATGCCGACGTTCGCGCCGGTCGAGGCCAGGCTGCCCGAATCGCTCCCCACCGCAGCCGCGGAGGGTGACGGCGAACCGCCCGCAGCCGCGTCGACCGCCGAACCGGTCGAGGGGGTGGACGTCGCCGTGGCGCTGGAGGACGCCCCGGCGGTGACCGACGCCGAGATGGACGCCGTCGCGGTGACGCTCGGCGTGGTGGAAGCGCTCGGAGAGACGGAGGCGCTCGGCGTCGCGGAGGCGCTCGGAGAGACGGAGGCACTCGGCGTGGTGGGGGTCGACGGCGCCGACGTGGACGGCGTCGGACGCGGGGAGGTGCTCACCGCCGGGCAGGTGTGCGAGAGGTTGAACCACTTCACCTCGCCGCCCGTGACCTCGGCGCTGGCCGAGGTCAGCTTGGCGCCCGGCGCCGACGCGACGTAGGCGTGCTTGGTGGTGGGCGGCCCGAACACGGTGACCACCTGCGGTGCGCCGTTGTCGAAGGCGACCGTGAGCTTGACGAAGTCCGTCGAGTTGCCGGGGAGGACGAAGTGCCAGCCGTCCTGGTCGGTACCGATCGACCCGCACTTCGCCTCGTGCTCACCGAAGCCGGCAGCCGTGAGGGGAAGGTCCTGGTGGACCGGGACGGTGTAGGTGCCGGCGGTGGCGAAGGCCGAGGGCGCCGCAGGCAGGAGCATGAGGCCGGCAGCCGCTGCCGTGAAAACGGCGCGGGTGGTGAGAGAAGCGTGCATGGTCACCGTTCGCTATCAGGGGTGGGAGCTGTAAGAGGTCGGCCGGTCCGATCGAACCGGCCGTGGCCGTCTCATGTCCCTCAGCGCCAACACCGCCCGAGGTGTCACACCCCCGGAGGTAACCTTTCGGCATCGATCCGCGGAACTCCCCCCGCATCGCCTCCCGGCCGGCCCGGTGGTCCGGTGATCCGGCGAAACCCAGCCGCCTCCGCCGGGCGCGCCGCACGGGCGAGCAGGACGCGCAACCGCGAACGGGCCCTCGCCGCCGCGCGACCACGCACAAGGGCCGGGCAGCCTCAACTGCTCGACGGTTCAACGTTTGACGGCTCAGTCCTTGCCCCCGGCCGGCACCCCGCGCCGACCTCCCGACCTGTGGCAGGGTGGAAGGGTGGGGAGACCGGCCTGAGTCGCGGGTGGTCTCCCTTCGGAGCCGGTGACGAGGTCTCGCCATGACTGAGCTGCACCACATCCTCTCCATCGCCCCGGAAGCCCTGGCTGCTGCGGGCCTGGTGGACCAGGAGGACACGGCCCCGGTGAGCGCCCTCGAAGCACTGCCGCAGGAGCAGCCGTGGACGTGGCGGCTCCCCCGCGAGGCCGGCACCCGGGTCGTCGGGGACGTCAAACTGCAGCAGGACCTAGCCCTCGCCTGGCACGATGCCGTCGACGACGCCACCCCCGTCCGGCTCGCCCTGCACGACGTGCCGCCCACCCACCGGCTCGCGCTCGTCGCGCGGTTAGGGACCTTACGCCCCGCCGTCGAGTCGGTGTTCGTCGCGGACCAGACCCTGGAGCCGGCGCCCCACTGGCACCGGCCGCTGCGGGTCGGCGCCGTGACGGCCGGCGCCCGGTGGCTCCTCGACGGGCTGCGGTCCGACCGGAGCATCGCACCGCTCGTCGACACGGACAGCCCCGGTGAACGGGGCGGTGGCTGGGACCTCCTGGTGGTCTCCGACCCGGACGAACTGGCCCCGCCCGCGTTCGCCGGGTCTCCGCGCGACCTGCCTGCTGTGGTGCGTCCCGCGGCCTCCCGGGAGTGGCGAACTGGCCCGGCTCGATGCCGCGGTGCGCACGCTGGGCGCCTCCGGCTGGATCGTCGCCGACTTCTCCGGGACCGACGCCGCCGGCTGGCTCGACCGGCTCGTCCGCGCGCTGTCCGACGGCCTCCCCCTGGACGAGGCGGCGGCACGTGCGGGCTCCCGGCTGACCGTGGCCCACACCGAACTGGTCGAGCGCCCCGAGCTGTCCGACCCCCTCCAGCTTCTGGACGAGCCGGAACGTGCTCCCGGCCCGCCCACGGGACCGTTGGCACCGGAACCGGAGCCCGCCTTCCCACCCGCACCGGCGATGCCGTACGGCGCCGATGCCGGGCGGGAGGCCGTTCCGGCCGGCGCGGCGACCGCCCGGCCCGGCGCCCGTTTCCTCCAGGCGCTCGTCACCGTGCAGGCGACGGGCGAGCAGCGTCGCCAGGCGTTCCGTCCCGGCGCCGTCCACGACGTCCACCTCCGGGTCGGCCCGGGCAGCGCCGAGTGGCACGCGCTGGCCGCGGAGTTCCCCGAGGAGAACCTCACCTACCGGGGAGCGGGGGCGCGTCTCCTGGTCGAGTTCTACGAGGACCGGGCCACCGCGAGCCGGCATGCGCCCAGGAAGATCGTCCTGCCGGACCGCGGTGCCTCCAGCGAGGCCGTCTTCCCGGTCTCCGTGGGGCCGGGCGAGCAGGAGATCCGCTGCGGCGCAAGGGTCTACCACGAGAACCGGCTGTTGCAGCGGCTGGAGCTCGTCGGCCCGGTCGGGCCGGCGGACCGGCCCGTCGCCGGACAGGAGATCACCGTCCACGGCGAGCTGTTCAGCTCCCTCGTCACCGCCCCCGGTACTGCGCCCCGCCACGACGGCGACCGCCGGGCGGTCATCCGCGTCGAGAGCGGCGAGAGCGCCGACATCCGTCTGGGAGGGAAGAGCACGCCGGTGCGTCTCGACGGGCTCGACGACTTCAGGGCCCGGATCCGGGAGCACCTCGGCGATGTCCTCGCCCGGGACGTCGATGCGCAGGAGCCCGGCGACCACGCGCCGGACGACCTGTTGCGCGGCCTCGCCCAGCAGGGCAGCACCCTGTTCGACCAGTTGGTGAGGCTGGGTCTGGGCACGCTGAAGGACGTCACGTTCCTCCAGGTCGTCTCGGCGGAGGCGGCGGAGCTGTGGCCGGTGGAGTTCGTCTACGACTACGGGTACCCGCGGGACGGTGCCAGGCTCTGTGCCCACTGGCGGGAGGCCCTCGCGACCGGTACGTGCTCCTGCGGCCGCGCCGCCACCGCGGCCGGCCCCGGCCGCCGGACGGTCTGCCCGCTCGGGTTCTGGGGGATCCGCATGGAGATCGAGCGACGGGTGGAGCGGGACAGGCTCGCGGGGACGGTCGTCGAACCGGACGCGACGGACGAGGGCAGGCCCTTGCGTCCGGTCGACAGCGTGCTCTTCGCGGCGAGCAACAAGGTCCGCGCGGCGGACCGCACGGCCACGACCCGGGCTCTCCAGGCCTCGTTCGGGGTGAACGGACTTCACACGGCGGCCAGTTGGCGGGCGTGGCGGAAGGTGGTCCGCACCCAGGGCCCGCCGCTGCTGTTGGCCCTTCCGCACCACGGGCGCGACGAGGGAAACACCATCGTGCTGGAGATCGGCAACAGGATGAGGCCGAGCAGGCTGCCGTCCGTCCTGATCGGCCGCCAGGACATCCTGTCCGACCTGCGAGAGGGCGACACGGGCCCGATCGTCATGCTCCTCGGCTGCACCATGGCGGAGGCCGACGTCAGCTGGCAGAACGTGGCGGCGAAGTTCCTCCAGGAGAGTGCCCCCGTCGTGGTGGGGACACTCGTGCCGACGCTGGGCCGGCAGGCCGCCGTCATGGCGACCATCGCCGCGACGATGCTCGCCGACCGGGCGAACGACGGAAAGAGCATCGGCGCACTGGTGCGGGACATCCGCCGCCGGCTGCTCGCCCTGGGGTTCACGCTCGCCATGTCGATCGTGGCCTTCGGCGACGCCCGCTGGCTCGTCGAGAGCCCCGCGGGAGCGGGCCCTGCGGGAGCGGGCCCCGCACACAGCGGCCCCACCGACGAACGCCCCGCCGGAGGTGGACCGTGATCACCGTGGAGATGCTGCCCGCCGCGCACGGCGACGCGCTGTGGATCGAGTGGCCCGGGCCCGGCGGCGAGGTCCACCGCATGCTCGTCGACGGCGGGCCGAGCACCACCTACCGGGCCGTCCTCGGCCGGGTGGAGTCACTGCCGAAGCGGGACCGGCGCCTGGACGTCCTGGTCGTGACGCATGTGGACGCCGACCACATCGAGGGCGTCGTACGCCTCCTCCAGGACCGCGCCCGGCTCGGGCTGTCGATCGGCGACGTCTGGTTCAACGGCTGGCCACAGCTCACCCAGGACGCCGACCTGCTCGGCGCGGACCAGGGCGAGATGCTCCAGGCCCTGATCGGCAGCCAGCGCCTCGCCTGGAACACCGCCTTCCGCACCGGCCGGCAGGACGCGCCCGCCGTCCGGGTCGCGGACCGGCGGGCGGTGCCCTCGACCGAGCTGCCGGGCGGTGCCCGCGCCACCGTGGTGTCCCCCGGCGGACCGGAACTGGCCGCCCTGCGACGGGAATGGGCCAAGGTCCTCAAGGGCCTCGGGGTGACCCCCGGCCACCCCGAGGAGGCCCTGGAACGGCTGGCCCGGCGCAAGGACCTGCGCGGCCTCGCCGACGACCTCCTCGGCGGCGAGCGGGTGGACGGCTCGGTGCCCAACGGATCGAGCATCGCGTTCCTGCTGGAGCTCGGCGAGCACCGCGTCCTGCTCACCGGTGACGGCCACGGCGACGTCCTCGCGCGCGGCCTGGACCGGCTCCTGACCGAGCGCGGTGCGGACCGGCTGGCCGTGGACGCCCTCAAGGTGCCCCACCACGGCAGCGCCGCCAACACGACGGACGACCTGCTGGCACGGCTCACCACCCGCCGCTTCCTGATCTCCACGAACGGTGACAAGTTCAAGCACCCGGACGAGGCGGCCGTGCTGCGCATGATCGGCGCGGCGGACCGCACGGCCGGGCCACCCGAGCTGGTGTTCAACTACCTCAGCGACACGACGGAGCCGTGGGCCGGCCCCGAGCAGCAGCGGACGCTCGGCTACACCGCCGTCTACCCGGCCCACTCCGAAGCGGGCACGACCGTGGAGGTCTGACCATGACGAAGATCGGTGTGGCACTCTCCGGCGGTGGCTACCGCGCCACCATGTGGGGCATCGGAGCCCTGATCTACCTGGCCGACACCGGCCGGAACCGCGAGGTGGTGGCGATCTCCTCGGTGTCCGGCGGCTCGGTCGCCAACGGTGTGGTCGCCCACGAGGGCGACTACCGCGACAGTCCCGGACCGGAGTTCGCCGATCGCGTCCGCCCGCTGATCCGCCACTGCGCCCACACCGGCCTGTTCTTCTGGGGGCCGTCCACCAACGCGTACGTGCGCTCGCTCTTCGCGCTCACCGGCCTGGCCGTCACGGTCACGCTCGCCGGGGTGGCCGCCACCGCGGTCGACGGGATCCGCCTCCTCTCCGGCGCCCTGCTGGCGGCGGGTCTGCTGCACGTCCTGCTCGGCCACCCGCTGCCCCCGACCTTGCGGGACCGCCAGTACTTCGCCGACCTCGTCGGGCGCCGCGGCGGGACCTGAAGCGGGGCGGCGCCGCCGCCCGGCCCCGGCTCGCCGTGGCGCCGTGCCGCCGGGTTCGCCCTCGCCGGGGAGAGTCGACCGATCGTCAGGTACGCGTCTCAGCCGACGCGGTCGCTGACCGGACGGGGGCCGACGTCGGTGGCGGTCTGGACGAAGGCGCGGAGCCGGGCGTTCTCGGCCGCGGTGGGCCAGACCAGCGCCCACTGGGTGGCGGGCGCGTCGTGGATCGGCAGGAACGTGATGCCGGGCGGTGTGTAGTAGCGGCGGACATGGGCGTTGAGCGGGCAGATCAGCTGCCCGGCGGCCAGCTGGGCGAGGAGTTCGTGGAAGGTCCGCACCACCTGCCCGCGCGGGACGGGGCGTCCGCTCTCGGTGACCTTGGGGACCATGGCCTCGAACCAGTAGTCCGGGGTCAGCGGGCCCGGGTCGAGGACTGTCCGGCCGGCGAGGTCCTCCATCGAGACCGACTCCCGGCCGGCCAGCTCGGAGCCCGTCGCGACCGCGAGGACGCGGCCCTCGGTCAGCACGGTGGGACCGACGGTGAGGTCCGGTTCGTGCACGGGCCGCCAGAGCAACTGCACGTCCGCCCCGCCGGTGCGCAGCAGGGCGAAGGGGTCACTGAAGTGGATCTCCACGATGTCGACGTCACAGTCGGGGTAGCGGGCCCGGAACCTGTCGATCAACGGCCGCAGCTCGCTGCCCAGCACGCCCATGACGCCCAGCCGCAGCGTGCCCCGCACGCCCAGCGCTGCCTCGGTCGCCCGGGCCAGACCGCCGTGGATCAGGTCGTAGGCCTGCTGGAGCTCCACCCGCAGGACCTCGCCCACAGGGGTGAGGGTCACGCTGCGGCTGGTGCGGTCGAACAGGGCGGCGCCGATCCGCCGTTCCTGCTTCTTGATCGCCTGGCTGACGCGTGCCTGGGAGATGTGCAGCCGTTCGGCGGTGCGGCCGAAGTGCAGTTCCTCGGCGAGGGCCAGGAAGATCTCGATGTCCCGCAGTTCCATGGCACCCCTCCCCCGCAATAACCCCCGGGTTATCGATCAGCTCGCAAAGTCTACGTTGATCGCGAAGCGGCCCGGGTGGAAGGTGGAGGTACCCGGAGGACACCCCGACGGACCCCTCGACCACCCGCCCAACCCACGTGCACACAGGCTCGGTTGAGCTCAAAGGCGGCCGGGCGGGCGACGGGGTCGGCCGGGCCGCGGACCGGGCTGCCGGACCGCGGGCCGGCCGGAGCCGGGAGTCCGAGCCGGTCGGCACCCGCCAACTCTTCGAAGGGAACCGATCATGCGGACACCGATGAACCACCCGGCCCCGGGCGCGACCGCACCGCCGCGCGGTCGCCCGACCCCGTCCGGCACCTGACCGGCGCCCGGCACCAGGAGATCGACGGCCTTGAGCGACCGACTCCCGATGGAAACGACGTACCTCGTGCACGACGCGCTGCGCCGGGAGCTGCGGCACCTCGCCGCGGTCACCACCCTCGGCGACGGCACCCTCCGGGCCGTCCTGCGCGGCGCGGCCGGCTGGGAGCTCCTCCGGCGGGCCCTGCGCGTGCACCACGGCGCCGAGGACACGGCGCTCTGGCCCGTGCTGCGCCACGCCCTGACCGGCCGGCCCTACGACCTGGCGCTGCTGGAGGCGATGGAGGCCGAACATGCCGCGATCGGCTCGCTGATCGGTGCCGTCGACGAGGCGCTCGCCGAGCCGAGCACCGATCCGGTCCTGCTCGGTGACCTCGTCGACGCGCTGGTCACGGGTGTCGGCGGACACCTCCGCCATGCGGAGGAGAGCACGTTCCCGCTGGTCCAGGCCGTGGTGACGGCGCAGCAGTGGGAGCGGTTCCAGCAGGTGCACGCCCGGCGGATCGCGGCGGACGCCGACCGGCTGCTGCCCTGGCTCCTGGACGGCGCCGACGAGCGAACGGTCACGGCGGTGCTCGCGCCGCTGCCCGAACCGGTCCGGCGGGCGTACCGGGAGCAGTGGCGGCCCGCGTACGCCGCGCTCGACCGGTGGGGCCCCGGGACCCCGACCGGGCTTCGGCTCAGGCTCCAACCCCAACCCCGGCCCCGGCTTCGGCTCCGGCTTCGGCTTCGGCTCCGGCTTCGGCTCCGACCTGAAGCGAACGCCGACGCGTCACGACTCGAACCACCCGACTACAGAACAGGACCCACTCCGTTGAACGACCTCCAGCGGGAGAACGACCTCGCAGCCATCCGGCGACTCGTCGAACTGGCCGAGGAACACCAGAGCGACCCCGCGCGCTTCATCCCGCTCCACACCCCCGACGCGAGCGTCGTCAACTTCGGCGGCCGGTACGTCGGCGACCGGGCGACGCTGGCCCAGGTGATGGCACAGGCCCTGGCCTCACCCCTGGCGAGCGTGGCCACCAGGACCGAGATCCACGGCATCCGCTTCCTCGGCGCCGACGTCGCGATCGTGGCGTGCGTGAAGCACGTCTTCGACAACCGGGACTCGGAACTGCGCGACGGTTCCGACAGCCGGCTGCCCGCCCGGACCGGGCGACTGACCTACGTCGTCGTCCGGCGGTCGGACACCGAGGAGGACGGCACCCCTGCCGGGACGGGCGACGCGACGCCCGGGCCGATCTGGCTGATCAGCAGCGCACAGACCACCCCGGTGCTGGCCTGAGCCCACCGGGCCCGCACCTCCGTCCCCCCTTCCACCGGCGGCAGGCGGCCGACGGCCGACCGGCACGCCCGGCGGTGGCGGACCGCAGTACCGGAACAGTTCCGGCCTACCGACCGGACACCCTCGAACCTCGTGAAGGAGCCCACCACCGTGGAGATCAAGGAGTACTCGCAGGAGGAGCTGGCCGCCCAGCCCGTCGCGTACTGGACCGGCGTCGCCTACCAGGAGATCATCGGGTTCATCCGGCGCCGGCAGGCCGAACTCGGCTTCACCCAGCCCCAGTACTGGATGCTCCGGCACCTGTCGAAGCAAGACATCTCGCCGGACGGGCACGGCATGACCGTGCCCGAGCTGGCCGAGGCCATGAAGTCCTACCTGCGCCCGGAGGACGATCCGGCCGACGAGGCCGAGGCGTTGCTGGAACTCGGCTGGGTCACTCAGGACGGGGCCGGGCGGCTGTGGATCACCGAGAGCGGCGACGCGGCCCGCGCCGCCCTCAAGACCCACGCACCCGCCTGGCGCGACCTGATCCACGAGGGCGTCGACGACGCCGACTACGCGACCACCCTGCGGGTCCTGCGGCGGATGATGCGCAACGTCGGCAGCGACCTGGTGTGAGGACGGGCGGGCGGCGGGCCCGCACGAGGAGTCGTGCGGGCCCGCCACCGGGCGTGGAGTGCGCGCGGGATCAGCAGGTGCCGGCCGGACGGTCGCGGACCACCAGGTCGCTGCGGCCGGCGGTGGCGTCCACCCAGACCACCCGGGTGCCGTGCTCGGCGGCGGGCAGGTACTGGCCGCCACGGTTGCAGGAGAGCCGCTCGGGCGTGCCGCCGGTGAGCGGGACCTGCCAGAGCTTGGGCAGCGCGGCGTTGTTCCAGCCGCCGACCGGGTCGTCGCTGCCGACCTGGTAGGTGACGGCGCGGTCGGAGGCGGTGAGGGTGGCGTTCGACGGGGCGTTCGGCGAGTCGCCGGACACGATCTCGCTCACGCCGGAGCCGTCCGGCGCGCCGGACCGGATCGACCGCCGCTTGGTGGCGTCGCCGGAGGTCTCCACCCAGAGCAGCCGCCCGCCCGCGAGCACGGTGGTGCCGGTCCACGCCTTCGGTCCGTTCGCCACGTACTGGGCGGTGACCTTGCCGAGCGCGGTCGAGTAGACCGTCGGAGCGTAGACGTCGCCCTGGTCACCCGCCCAGTGCTCGGACCAGCCGAGGACGCCGTCCTTGAGCGACAGGCCCGACACGTCGTGACCGTCGGGCGCCGGGATCGCCACCGCCGGGCCGCCGTCGCGGGAGAGGTACGCCCGGCTCCTCCCGGCGGCCGGGTCGAAGGCCGTGAAGGCGACGTCGCCGCCGGACACCCGGACGTCGCCGGGCAGGCTCGACGGGGAGGAGAACAGGGTGCGGACCGGGCCCCCGGCCAGCGAGCGGGTCAGCACGTCCATCGACCACTTGCCCTGGGCGTCGGAACCGAGCGCCACCCACACGGCGGAGGTGCCGTCGGTGGCGGGCCAGCTGTGCGAGCGCTTGTCCGCCGGGCTGAGCCGGGTCGGGGTACCGCCTCCGGTGAGGGAGCCCGTGTACAGGGGGGTGCCGGCGCCCCGCTCCGCGTTGGCCATCACCCAGCGGCCGTCGGCGACCGCGGGGACGGCCGGGCCGGAGACCTCGCGCAGCAGCACGCGGCTGTCCACGCCGACCCGGCTCTGCCAGCCGGCCCGGATCCCGTGGGCGTCGAACGCGGCTGCCACCGACCGGAGTTGGGCGCGGTCCAGCTTGAGGTCCCGGCCGGCGGCGAGGACGGCGCCCCGCCCGGCGACGAAGTCGTCCAGCGGGGTGAGGTAGTCGGCGAGCGCGCGGTAGATCACCCGGTCGGCGAGGAGCGGATCCAGGGTGCGCCGGATGTCCCAGAGCGCGCCGCCGAAGATGGTCGAGTTGAGGTGCACCCCGCCGCTGTCGACCCCGCTGCCGACGCCGAGGTAGTCGTTGACGGTGGTGCGGCGGTCGTCCAGCCGGCGGCTCGCGCAGGCCTCCGGGGTGCCGGTGCGGCAGAGGCTCTCGCCGAGCAGGGCGGCCTTCGGGTCGTTCATCGACATGCCGCGGGCGGTGACCTCGATGGCGTTGCCGAAGTAGTCGGCCAGCGCCTCGTCCATCGCGCCGGCCTGCCCGGCCAGGACCAGCCCGGCGGTGTGCTCGACGACGCCGTGGGTCATCTCGTGCCCGGCCACGTCCAGCGCGACGGAGAACGGGAGGTACTTGGCGTTGCCGTTGCCGTAGACCATCTTGGTCCCGTCCCAGGAGGCGTTCGCCAGCGGCTCGCCCCACTCGGTCACGTTGACCACCGAGACGATCGGTCCGGCCTTGCCGTCCAGGCCCTCCCGGCCGAGCCGGTCGCGGTAGAAGTCGTACACGATACCGGCGTTGACGTGGGCGTCGGTGGCGCCCGAGGTGCCGGTGGCGGCCGGGAAGTCCGGGCTCGCCGAGTGCGCGGGGGCGAGGTCGGCCGGTATCCCGCGCCCGACCTCGCCGGAGGCCCGGCCGGCCGCGTCGTAGGTGGTGACCGTGGCCGGCCGGGTGAGGTCGCTCAGCTGGTAACTCCCGTCCGGCAGACGGCCGATGTTCACCTTGACCGGGCGGCCGAGGAGGTCCGGCGCGGTGCCCGTGGCGGGCTCGATCCCGGCCGCCGCGGCGGCGGCGCCGGGCTCGGCGGCGGCACGGCTCTCGTAGGCGAGGGCGACCGTCCCGAGCGTGGCGTCCACGTAGACCTCGCGGGCCCGGTGTGCGCCGCCGCCCGGCTCGGCCGCCCGTACGGTGAAGTGCTGCGCCAACCGCCCGGTGCCGCCGGGCAGGACCACCGGACCGTGGTCCTCCACCGTGGCCCCGGTTCGGGCGAGCGGGTCCCTGATGTCGCCGAGCGCCAGCTCGCGCAGCACCGCGGCCGGCACGGCGGCGGCGGTCGGCGCGGTGAGGCCGGTGAAGTACTTGCCGCCGACCGACTCGACCCGCTGCCCGGCGCCCTCGCCGGTGAGGTGGACGAGGTACTGCGCGCCCAGCACCGGCACACCACCGTGGTACTGCTGGAACCTGACGGTGCTCCGACCTTCGGCGTCGCGCACGGCGGCGACCTCGGTCAGCTGCCCGGGGTCGACTCGGTACCGGTCCGGGTGCGCCGCGAGATGGGCCCTGGCGGCATCGGCCGGGCTGCCGGGCGCCGGCTCGTCCAGGCCCGTGACCAGCTGCGGCGCGGTGGTCTCCTGACCGGCCACCAGACCGGGTACGGGGTCGGCTTCGGCGGCCGGCGCGGCCAGGGCGACCGGCGCGGCCAGGCCCAGGCTCAGAACGGCGGCCAGGCCGGCGCCGAAGGCCGTGGGCGTGCGAAAGCGGTGGTGCACTGCGGTCCTCCCAGGGAACACGGAACGGATGCCCGCGGCACGGGTCCGTGCGCACGGGGCATGTGACGTGTCGTCAGCTGGCTGCGGACCGGGCGGCGCGCGGGAATCGGGCACGCCGACGTACGCAGGAGTCACAGCGGCTCGCGCCGCCGACGATCACTGCGAGAACCATAAGTCGCCGGACGAGATATGTCGATAGACTGCACATGGGGTCCGGCTCCCCCCGGCAGGAGCGGAGCCCGCCGACGGCCCCGTCCGGGCCGCGCCGACAAGCCGGCAGGCCGCGTCGAAGGAGCCGTCGACCTCGGCTAACGCCGCCGGAGCAGACCCCGGACGAAGGCCGCCTGGCCGACGTGCTGGAGATCGTCGGAGATGACGCTGATCAGGCGCACGCCCAGGGTCACCGGCGGACTCCAGGCCTCGTCCACGACCCGGTCCAACGCGGGGCCGGTCAGGGTGCGGACGAAGGACAGCGTGCGCTCGTGCACCGCGTCGTGGTAGCCGGTGAGCAGCTCCGGGGAGTCGACGCGGACGGCGGCGACGTCGCGGGGGCGGTGACCGTAGCCGGTGGAGCCGGCGGGGAAGCCGAGCGCGAAGCGGTCGAACCAGCCGTCGGCGGTCCACACCTGCTCGGTACCGGCGGCATCGGCGATGTGGTCGTCCTGGATGCGGGTCAGGTGCCAGACCAGCCAGACGATCGAGTTCGTCTTCGGATCGACGCGTTCGGCCAACTCCTCGGCGGTGAGGCCGTCCACCACGTCGTGGACGGCCTCGTGGATCCGGCCGAAGGCGTCGGCGAGCAGATCGGCACTCTTCATGGGAACTCCCCGTCCGGGCGCGCCACCCGTCGGCATCGGGTGACTCCAGCATTGTGGCCCCGCGATGTCCCCGCGGCCCGGAGCGACAGGCCCGTGCCAGCCGTGCCAGCCGTGGCGACCGGCCACCCCGGGGGGCGCCGTGGCCACCGCGCCACGTCGGGGCGACGCCGCCTACGGGCGCGCGTCTTCCCGGCACTGCGCCGGGTCCGGGCCGCACAGCCAGCCATTGACGGCGAACCGGCTGTCCTCGTGCCGCCCGCTCGGGCAGCCGACCGGGCGCACCTCGTGCCAGGCGGTGGGCCGGAAGAAGACGACGCTGTCGTGCTCGGGCTCCCAGTCGCGCCAGGTGCGCCGCTCCCAGTCCCCGGTGGTCGCCGCGTGCAGCGGCAATGCGGTGTCGAACACACGCAGCTCGCCCCCGTCGAAGGGCCGGGGTGTGCGGTGCAGGTAGTAGACGAACGTGAGCAGCCGCCGGGGGGAGAACTCGGCGCTGCTGTCCTGGTGCGGCCGGTAGAAGTCACCGTCGTTGTGCACGTTGAGGCCGTAGCTGGGCCGGGTGTACCGGCAGTCGACCCCCAGCGTGTGCTCGACCGCCCCCCGTACCTCCTCGATGGCCGCGATCAGCTCGGGCGCGGCGAAGTCCTGGTACGACCGGGACCGGCGGACGTCGGGGGCCAGCTCGCGGTCGCCGATCGTGGAGGGCCGCAACCGGTCGCCGGTGGAGGCGATCGCGCGCTCCAACAGGCTGCCGGCCGTCCGCTCGCCCAGGAACCGGGTGATGCGACAGACCGTCACCGGAAGCCGCCAGATCGCCTCCGTGGAAACCGGAGAGGGCCGGTCCGCGCCGGCCTCCCGTGCTGCCGCGATGTCCTGCGTGGTCATGCCGTCCTGCCTTCCGGGCCGCGTCGTACGGCCCCGGGCGCGTTCGCGGCCTCCCGCAGGCGGCCCACTTCGGTGGTCAGCTCGTCGACCCGGCGGTTCAGGGCCTGGATGCACACCAGGGCGACACCCAGGCCGTCGACGACGGGGATGGTGGTGTCCTCCCGGTTGAAGCCGAAGGCGGCGTGCCAGTCCTGGGCCATCGGGCCGAGGTGGCGCACCTCCTCGGGTTCCCAGAGGTAGCGCCAGGTGCTGACGGGCAGGGCGGCCACCGTCGCCAGGACGTCGTGCCCGTTGACCGCGCCGGCCGCGGCCACGCCGCCGGCCGCCGGGGCCCCGAACGGACGGCGGTCCGTGACACCGTGGTCGGCCGCCCGGGACCGACGGCGGAACACCCGCACCGTCACCGGCTCCAGTCGACCGGGACCACGTCCTGCTTGAGCCCGCGGTCGCTGCAGACCGAGCACGGGCCGTTCGGGACGCCGGGGCCCTGGTCGATACCGATGGTGATCGCCCCGTGGGCGCCGGCCGGGGCGTGGACGCCGTCGCCGATCATCGCGGCCTCGTAGCCGCCGAGCAGTTCCTGGAGGGTGCCGGGGCCCAGGTTCTCCGGGGCGGTGATCGCGGCGATGCCGTCGTAGTCGGTGTAGGCCGCCCCCAGTGTCCGCCCGCCGATGGTGGCGAACACGATGCGGGCGCCGCGGATCGGCTGCCCGGTCACCGCGTCGGCCGCCATCGCGTGGATGTTCTCCAGTTGCATCTGGGTGACGTTCAGGCTCGCCTGGCTGACCGTGAGCCTCGTCGGCTTCAGGTCGGGACACTCCGCCCCGCTGCACGACGGGGCAGCCGGGGTGGTCGCGGACGCGGTGGCACCGCTGCCCACGCCCAGCGACGCCAGTGCCGCGGCCATCACCGCGACGGTCTTACGGCCTACCGAACTCATGTCCACTCCCCTGGGAACCGCGCGAGCGCGATCCGTACCGGCGCGGGACGGCCGGGACGGCCCCGGTGCCTGCGGTACGCACCGGGTGCCGCCCCGTCAGGACGGCGCCACCGAGCGTAACCACACCCGTACGGCCCAACCAGCGGACAACCATGAGTTCGCGCGATCTGATGAACGTCCGGCACGACGGTGACGAACGCGATCGACGGGCACCGGTCGCGGCATGGACGCGGGCCGCCGCGTCCGACCACCGGTGGCCGGCGTCGCCCCGGTCCCGCCGTCCGCCTCACTCCCCTGGCCCGCCGTCCTCCTGCGCCCGGGCCAGCGCGTCCCGCGCGTGGCCCAGGTTGAGCAGCGCCTCGTCGACGAGGCCGCGCAGGAAGGCCGGGCAGAGCCACCGTTCCAGCGGCTCGTCCTCGTCCCAGGACCTCAACTCGGCCCGGCCGCCGGGGCTGCGCAGGTGGTAGCCGGTGGTGGCGTTGCCGCTCGGGTCGCCGTCGAGCTCCGGGTGCTCGTCAGCGGTGTGCGCGCAGGGGTCCTCGCCCAGGTGGGGCCGCACCCGGGCGAGACCCGCGATCATGTCGTCGAGGACCGACCGCTCGGTGATCCGCTCCGACGTCGCGTACCACTGGCTCGCGTGCTGGGCGACGACGTAGCCGGCGAGGTAGCCCTTCGTCGGACGGACCGGCAGGTTACCGGCCTGGAAGGAGAGTTCGTCGCCGGGGTCGCCGTACGGGTAGTCGTCGAGAACGGACGACAGGTCGCTCAGAGCGCGCTCGTGGGCCTCGGGGATCAGCTCGGGTATGCCGCCCACCGTGAACGGGGCGATGACGTCGGCGGTGATCCGCGCGAAGCCGGCGACGTTGACCGGGCACAGCCACGGGTCGTCCTCCCGGCCGCCGGCGGTCGGCGCCTTCAGATCGGGCCCGGCCAGCCAGACCTCGTCCTCCTCCAACCCCGCCATCGCCTCCTCGAAGGGGTGCGACTCGTGGGCACAGGAGGATTCCCCCACCACCCGGTCGACGGCGAGCAGTGCGTCCAGTGCGCTCCGTTCCGCCTCCTCGCCCGGTCGCCAGGCCAGATAGCCGGCCATCTCCACCAGGCCGAACAGCCACAGGTGCGCCTGCTCACCGGCGGGGTCGGCGAGCAGGCGGCGGGCGCAGTCCAGGACGAGCGGGTCCGCCTCGGCCCGCTCCGAGGACGCCGAGACGCTCCCCCACGCCTCGATGAGCTGCTCGGTGCGGGTGTCAGGTATGTCGATCATGTCCCTCAGGACGACGCGCCGCCCCGCTGGGTTCCCCGCCGTCCGGGATCGGCGCCGGCGGATCCCGGAGGGGCGGGGAGTCGCCCACCGCGCGTGCTCGACGCGACGTGCGGCGGACGGTGCGGCCGTCAGCTGCCGGCGGGGCCGGTCCAGTCGGCCGGTACGTGGCCGAGCCGGACCCGCTGGGGGTGGTCGCCGACCGGGACGGAGACGGTCTTGCGGCCGGTCGCGAAGTCGATCGCGGTGACCTGGTCGGCGCCGCTCTCGGAGATCACGCAGGACTTGCCGTCGCCGCTCACCGTCGCCCAGTAGGGCTTCGAGGCGGGCACCAGCGGCCCCTCCTGGAGCGTGGACCGGTCCAGGACCGTCGCGTAGTCGTCCATGGTGCCCGCGACGCACAGCCGGTCGCCGGCGGGGCTCATCGCCAGGCCGTGATGGCGCGAGTCGTTGACCCAGGTGGTGCGGTCCTCGCTGGTCGCCGGGTTCTTCGGCAGGGTCTTGACGCGGGTGATCCGGTCGCCGGCGACGTCGTACTCGACCAGACCGTTGAAGTAGGAGACCTGGAAGTACAGCGTCGACTCGTCGGGGCTGAAGGCGGCCGGCCGGACCGCGTCGGACAGGTCGGACCGGCCGAAGGCGTCCAGCCGCTCCCGCATGTCGATGACCTTCACCGGCGCGAAGGTGTCCGCGTCGACCACGGTGATCCGCCGGTCGCCCTTCGTCCAGTCCAGCCACGGCTCGTCCAGGGCGGTGTTGACCTCGCCGATCGACATGTTCCAGATCCGGCCGCCACCGTCGGTGAAGACGTTCTCGTGGGGCTTGTCGCCGGTCTTGAAGGAGCCGAGCTGCCTGCCCGTGCGCACGTCCAGCACGTGGACCGTGTTGGACGTCGAGGCGGAGACCGCCACCCGGGTGCCGTCCGGCGAGAGCGCCATGTGGTCGGAGCGGTAACCCGATACCGGGAAGCGCCAGTTGATCCGGCCGGTGGCGAGGTCCAGGGAGACCACGTCGGCGAAGCTCGGGCGGGAGACGACCACCGCGGAGCCGTCCGGGGTGGAGTACATGTCGTCGACGAACTGGTCGTGCCCCTCGCCCGGGCCGAGACGGATGCCCAGGAAGTAGCCGAGTTTGACGGGGTTGAGGTAGATCTCGGTGAGCCGCTGCTCCTTGTCCGGGATGACGTTGATCCGCCCGATCCGGGCGAGGTCGCCGGTGGAGCGGATGACGTCCGCGGTGCCGTCCCAGTTGTTCCCCACGAACATCACCTCCCGCAGGGCCTGTTGGGGTGCGTCGGCCACGTTCGCATCGGCCACGTTCGCGGAGACCGGGGCGGCCGGGGCGGCCGCGGCGACGGCCAGGCCGAGCGCGGCGGCGAGGGCGGCGAGGGCCGTCGTGCCGCGGGCACGTCGAGGGCGGTGGGGGCACGGGGAACCGGGACGAGACATCGCCGCTCCTTCACGAGGGCGCAGATTCTGAAAAGGACGATTGTCAGATTGCGTTACTCGACGGTAAGGACAGCCCCGCCGCCCTGACAAGACGTCGGTCGGCAACAATCGACCGGACATCGGTCGCGGCAGAGGAGGGGGTGGCAGCAGTGGCCGGGCCCACGGGCACCTACGGCGGCAGGTCCGCACAGGAACGGCGGGCCGAACGGCGCGAGCGCTTCCTGCGCGCCGCACTGGACCAGTTCGGCGACCGGCCCGGCTACCGGTCCGCCTCGGTGGCGGCCCTGTGCGAGGCGGCCGGGCTCTCCACCCGCCAGTTCTACGAGGAGTTCCGCAACCTGGAGGAGGTCCTCGCCCACCTGCACCTACTGGTCAACGACTGGACGGAGCAGGCCGTCCTGCGGGCGCTGACCGGCGCCGCCGGCCTCGCCTTCGACCAGCGGATGGCCACCGTGCTGCGTGCCTATGTCACCGCCGCCACCGACGACCCGCGCCGGCTGCGCATCGCCTTCGTCGAAATCATCGGCGTGAGCGAGGAGTTGGAGCGCCAGCGACTGGTCCGCCGGTCCCGTTGGGTGGAGCTCATCGTCACCGAGGCCGAGGCCGCCGCCGCCCGCGGGGAGATCGCGCCGCGCGACTACCGGATCGCCGCCACCGCCTTCATCGGCGCGGTCAACGGCCTGCTGCACGACTGGACGGCCGGCCAGTTCCAGGCCTCGCTCGACCAGGTCGTCGACGAGCTGGCGGCCCTCCTCCGCGGGGCCGTCCGCCCACCGGACCGGGACTGAGCCGATCGACCGGGCGCCGCCCCGGCGGACGGTGACGTGTCCGGCCCCGGCCGGGTTCTGTATCCGACAGGTATCGGTGAGCGCTTGGTCGTGCATCGAATCCGTGCGCCGAAGGGCGCTCGCGGGCGGCCGGGACTCCGGGGACCCGCGGGCCGGCGACCCGGTGGCGACCGCTCCCACCTGGAGGTTCACCACAGGAGGGCCTGCCCCGGGGCTGTGCGTGTCCCCGGCTGCGCCGCGGTCGCCGTGTCCGGTGTCTGCCGTATCGTTCCCTTCTGGTCACCGGCCACCTGTGCGGCCGGGACCGGTGCACCACCCGAACCGTCCGACCAGGAGTTGCCCGCCCGTGTCCTCGTCCGCCCCGACCGGGGCCTCCCCGCGCCCCGTTCGCGTGCTGCTGGTGGAGGACGACGACCTGATGCGCCGGTCCTTCACCGTCGCGCTGGAGCGGTACGGCTACGCGATGACGGCCGCGGCCGACGGACTCACCGGACTCGAACTCTTCCGGGACGAGGACTTCGACC
The DNA here is from genome assembly GCF_040655255.1 of Kitasatospora sp. NPDC050463. Taxonomy (NCBI): domain Bacteria; kingdom Bacillati; phylum Actinomycetota; class Actinomycetes; order Kitasatosporales; family Streptomycetaceae; genus Kitasatospora; species Kitasatospora sp. NPDC050463. Next base: position 20,029 of record NZ_JBFAJO010000062.1, on the reverse strand, counting down.
TGCTGATCCTGGACGTGATGCTGCCCGGTCTGGACGGCATCGGCCTGTGCCGCAGGGTCCGGGAGAGCAGCCTGGTGCCGGTTCTGATGATGTCCGCGCGCGGCGACGGGCTCGATGTCGTCGCCGGTCTGGAGGCGGGGGCGGACGACTACGTCGTCAAGCCCGTGGACACCTACGTGCTCGTGGCGCGCATCCGCTCGCTGCTGCGGCGGGCGACCTACGCGTCCGCCTCGCCGGGACCGCGGCGTGCCGAGGGCGAGGAGCCGCCGTCCGAGGGGGAGGTCCTGACCTTCGGGGACCTGACCATCGACACCGCCGGCATGGAGGTCTTCGTCGCCGCCGGCCCGGTGGCGCTGACTCCGACCGAACTCAAGCTGCTCCTCGAATTCGCCGCCCACCCGGGCGTCGTGCTGGAGCGGCACACCCTGCTGCGCAACGTCTGGGACTACGGCTGGGACGGCGACAGCCGGGTCGTGGACCTGTGTGTGCAGCGGCTGCGCAGGAAACTGGGCCGGGAGCGGATCGAGACGGTCCGCGGCTTCGGCTACAAGCTCAGGCGCTGAGGCCGGTGCGTCCGATCCACCGGCCGCGGCCGGTCCGCGCGTCCCTGCGTTGGAAGATCGCCGCACTGGCCGCGGTCACCGCCTGCCTGGTCGCGGCGGCGGTGGGCGTACTGGTGCACGTGCTGACCGCGCAGGACATCCGCGACCGGGCCGGAGCCCGGGCCTTCAACGCCGTGTACTCGGCCATGGACGTGTACCGGCGTACCGGAGTACTGGCGTACGGTGCCGAGCTGGATCCGATCGAGCTGCCCGCCGCACTGCGCCACCCGGCCGACGGCGACCGGCACACGGCCTACGACGGGCACGTCGAGGGGAACCTGGGGCCGAGCGTCTGGGCCGCCCAGCGGACCGGCGGTCCGGGCAGCCCGGTGCTGGCCGTCCGGGTCAACATGAGCCCGGAGCTCTACGGACTGCACCGGCTCGACGTGACCATGACCGTCGCCTCACTGCTCGCGCTCGCGGCATCCGCCCCGGTGGCGGTCTACGGGGCTGGGCTGCTCGCCCGCAGGCTGCGCCGGGTCTCCCAGACCGCGGGCCGGATCTGCGCCGGTGACCTCGACGCGCGGACCGGGCCCACCAAGGGCCGCGACGAGGTCGCCGACATCGCCGCGGCCGTCGACCTGATGGCCGACGATCTCGGCCGACGGCTGCGCACCGAACGCCAGTTCACCGCGGACGTGGCCCACGAGCTGCGCACCCCCGTCGGCGGTCTGCTGGCCGCCGCCGACCTGCTGCCCCCCGGTGAGACGGAGGATCTGCTCCGGGCCCGGGTCCGCGACCTGCGCGCCCTGGTCGAGGACCTCCTGGAGATCTCCCGCCTCGACGCCGGCGCAGAACAGCCGGTCCGCGCCCGGGTGCCGCTCGGCGCCGTGGTCGCCGAGGCCGTGGCGCGCACCGGCACGGACACCGAGGTCACCGTCCTCGGGTCCCACCGCGCGGAGCCTCCGGGCGCCGAGCCTCCGCACCCCGGGTCCCGGAGCGCGGAGACGGCGGAGACCGCAGCGACCGCACCGACCGCGGAGACCGACCCGCGTCGCCTGGAGCGGATCGTCGGCAACCTCGTCGTCAACGCCCACCGGCACGGCGGCCCCCCGGTGCGGGTCACCGTCGACGGCCGTACGGTCGTCGTGCGCGACCACGGCCCCGGCTTCCCGGCGGACCTGCTGCTGCACGGTCCGCGCCGCTTCCACACGGGTGCCGCGGAGCGCGGCCCCGGTCACGGACTCGGTCTGACCATCGCCCTGGGACAGGCCCGGGTCCTCGGCGCCGAACTGCACCTGGAGAACGCCCCGGACGGCGGCGCCGTCGCCACGCTGCGCCTGCCGGACTGACCCCGGTCGCCCTCCCGGACCCTCGCTACCGAACTGCTACACAGCGGAGCGGACGCCGATACACGGTGGCCCAGGCCCCGATACGTTCCCCGGACACCCTTCGGAGTGCAGCCTTCCGCACCCGAAGAGGAGTCCTCCGTGACCGCCGCCCCCCTTGCCCCGCACGCCCCGCAGACGATGCCCGGTGTCGCGGCCGCCGCCACCGCCACCGCCCTGACGAAGGTCCACGGCAGCGGCGACACCCGGGTGGTGGCGCTGGACCGGGTCGACATCGATTTCCGGGAGGGCGAGTTCACCGCGATCATGGGCCCCTCCGGCTGCGGCAAGTCCACCCTGCTGCACTGCGTCGCCGGGCTGGACTCCCCCACCTCCGGCTCCGTGCGGATCGGCACCACCGAACTGACCGGGCTCGACGACCGGCAGCTGACCCGGCTGCGCCGCGACCGGATCGGCTTCGTCTTCCAGGCGTTCAACCTGCTGCCGACACTGACCGCGCTGGAGAACATCACCCTTCCGCTGTCCATCGCCGGACGCCGGCCCGACCCGCGGTGGCTGGACCGCGTGGTGTCCATGGTCGGCCTCTCCCAGCGCCTCGACCACCGGCCCGGGCAGCTGTCCGGCGGGCAGCAGCAGCGGGTCGCGGTCGCGCGCGCCCTGGCCTCGCAGCCCGCGATCGTCTTCGCCGACGAGCCCACCGGCAACCTCGACTCCCGCGCCGGGGCGGAGGTGCTCGGCTTCCTGCGCGACTCGGTACGTGAGCTGGGCCGGACGGTGGTCATGGTCACCCACGACCCCGTCGCCGCCGGGTACGCCGACCGCGTGGTCTTCCTCTCCGACGGCCGCCCGGTCGACGAGATGACACGGCCGTCGCCGGACCGGGTCCTCGACGTGATGAAGGCCTTCGACGCCCGCTCGCGCACCAGCTGACCCGCGCCGGTCCCGCGCACCCCGTCCACTCCCACGTCCGGAAAGCCCTCATGCTGAAAACAGCCCTGCGCAACGCCGTGGCGCACAAGGCCCGTCTGGCCATGACCGTCCTCGCGGTCTCCCTGGGCGTCGCGTTCGTCTGCGGCACCCTCGTCTTCGCGGACTCGACCGCCGCGGCCCACCGCGCCGCCGCGTCCAAGGACTTCGCCGGCATCGCGGTCACCGTCACCGCGAAGGAGCCCCCGCCGGGAACCGCCGCGGACGAGCGGAGCGGCGTGCTCGACGACACGCTCGCGCGAACCCTCGCCGGCGTGCCCGGCGTCGCCGCCGTACGGCCGTCGATCGACGGAACGGCCGCACTGAACGCGGCGGACGGCACGCCCCTGCGGGTCAGGGCCGGAGCCAACCCGGCGGCCGCCTACGTACCCGGCAAGGACGGCACGGACGCCCGCTACCCCCTGGTCGAGGGCCGCGCGCCGGCGAACGGCGACGAACTGGCCGTGGACGTCGGCACCGCCGCCGCCGGCGGCTTCGGCATCGGCGACCGGATCACGCTGGCCACCGACGGCCCGGCCGTGACAAAGCGGCTCGTCGGCGTCGTCACCACCACGGACACCCGGGTGACCGCCGGCGGCACCCTCGCCCTGTTCGACACGGCGACCGCCCAGGACCTGTTCGCGGCCCCGGGCCGGTACACCGGAATCGATCTGACCGCCGCAGCCGGCACCGACCAGTTCGAGCTCTCCCGCAGGGTCACCGCCGTGCTCCCGGCCGACCGCGCCGAGGCCACCACCGGCGCCTCCCAGGCCGAGCGGCAGGCCGTTCTGGTCTCCACCCTGACCAGGGGCTACCAGAAGCTGCCGACCGTGTTCGCCGGCGTCTCGCTGTTCATCGGCTCGTTCCTCGTCGTCAACACCTTCGGCATGCTCGTGGCGCGACGCACCCGCGAGATCGCGCTGCTGCGGGCGATCGGTGCCTCGCGCCGCCAGGTGGCCCGCTCCGTCCTCGCGGAGGCCCTCCTGGTCGGCCTCGTCGCGTCGGCGGCCGGTTTCCTGCTCGGCCTCGGCCTCGCCTCGCTCCTGCCCGACCTCCTGGGCACCGACGGCAGGACCCTGCCCCGCGGCCCCCTGGTGATCGGCCCGCGTCCCGTCATCGCGGCCCTGGTCGTGAGCGTGGGCGTCACCCTGCTCGCCGCGTGGCTGCCGTCCCGCAAGGCGGCGAGGGTGGCGCCGATCGAGGCGCTGCGCACGGCCGACCGGCCGCCCTCCGCCGGCCGGTCCCGGATCCGCGGCGCCGTGGGGCTCGCCCTTCTCGTCCTCGGAGCCGTGCTGCTGGTGACACTCTCGGGAGCGAAGGACGCCTCGGAGGAGAACCTGCGGAGCGCGATGCTCGGCTGCGCCGTCCTCGTCGTCGCGCTGATCGTGCTGGCGCCGCTGCTCGCCGTCCCGATGATCCGGCTGGCCGGACGGCTGACCGGCCGCTTCGGGAGCACCGGCCGGTTCGGGATCACCGGCCGTCTCGCCCGGGACAACGCGCTGCGCGACCCACGGCGCACCGCGGCCACCGCCGCCACCCTGCTGATCAGCAGCGCGCTGGTCACCGGGCTCGCCGTCGTCGGCGACTCCACCGGGCAGGCGCTCGACCGCCAGGCCGCGGCCGGACTCGGCGCCGACTACGTGATCAACTCCCGCACCACCACGACCGGGATCGACCCGGACGCCGTGCCGCGCGTGGCCGCCGTCCCCGGGGTGCGGACCGCGAGCGCCGTCACGGACTCCGTCCTGTTCATCGGCGGCAGCGTCCGGGAGGTCTCCGGTGTCGACCCCGACACCGTCGGCGACGTCATGAGGCTCGACTTCGTCAGCGGCTCCGACCGGGACCTCGGGCCCGGCCGGATCGCCCTCTCCAGCACCACCGCCCGGGAGAGCGGCCTGAGCACCGGCAGCCGGGTCGAAGCCCACATCGGCCGCGGCCGGGACGTCACCGGGTACACCGTCGTCGGCGTCTACCGGGACAACCCCACCGCCCGCGACGCCCTGGCCGCCCGCGGCGAAGTGCAGCAGTTCGCCTTCCTGCCCCGCTCCGTCCAGCGGATCCTCGTCCGCACCCACCCCGACGCGATCTCCCGGGCCACCGAGGCCAGGCTGCGCGCCGCCGTCGGCAACAGCCCGCTGCTGAAGGTGCAGGACCGACCCGCACTCGTCCGCGAGGCCGCCGGCACCATGGGCGACCTGCTGACGGTGATGTACGGAATGCTCGCCCTCGGCGCCGTGATCGGCGCCCTCGGCATCGTGAACACCATGGCCGTGTCCGTCACCGAACGCACCCGCGAGATCGGCGCGCTGCGCGCGCTCGGCATGGACCGCGCCGGCATCCGGTGGATGATCCGGCAGGAGGCGGTGACCGTCGCCGCGTTCGGCACCCTGCTGGGCATGGCGGGCGGCCTGTTCGGCGCCTGGGCGGTCGGCTCGCTGGCCAACGGGGCGGTGGAGCAGTACTCCCTGGCACCGCCCTGGGGGACGCTGCTGCTCGTCCTCCTGGTCTCGCTCGCGATCGGCGCGGTCGCGGCTGCCGTCCCGGCCCGCCGGGCGGCTGCGCTGAGCCCGTTGGAAGCCGTCGCGGCGGCCTGACGCACGGCCTCCGGCCCGGCAGGACACGACGAGGGCCCCGCGGCCCCCGGGATCCCCGCGGGGCGCGGGGCCCTCGGAGCACTGCCGCGACGCGGGCCCGGTGATCTCCGCGCACCGGCCCGGCGATCCGCTCCCTCCGCCGTCAGGGCTGGTCCTCGTCCGGCCAGGCCCGGGTGTCGCGCGGGCGGACGTACGGTTCCTCGCCCTTCGGCAGGCCCCCCTCGATGGCGCGCTCGCGGGAGAGCTCCGCGTCGAACTCCAGCCCGAGGAGGATGGCGAGGTTGGAGATCCACAGCCAGACCAGGAAGACGATGACGCCGGCCAGCGTGCCGTAGATCCTGTTGAAGGAGGAGAAGTTCGCCACGTACACGGCGAACCCGGCCGAAGCCGCCATCCAGAGCACGACCGCGAGCACGCTGCCGGGGGAGATCCAGCGGAAGCCACGGTCCCGCACGTTGGGCGCGGCCCAGTACAGCAGCGCGATCATCAGGACGGCGAGGAACACGAGAACCGGCCACTTGGCGAACGACCACACCGTCAGCGCGGTGCCGCCCACCCCCAGGACCCGGCCGACGCGGTCCGCGAGCGGGCCGGTGAACACGACGATCACCGCGCTCGCCGCCAGCAGCACCATCAGCAGGAGCGTCAGCCCCAGGCGCAGCGGGGTGGTCTTCCACAGGGGACGGCCCTCAGGGATGTCGTAGACGACGTTGGAGGAGCGGATGAACGCCGCCACGTAGCCCGAGGCCGACCACAGAGCGGCGGCCAGTCCCACGATCATCAGGATCACGCTGGTGCCACCGCTGTCCTGCAGCTGGCCGACGGCGCTTCGCAGGATCTCCCGGGCGGGGCCGGGGGTGAGGTTCTGCAGGTTGTCCAGGACGGCGTCGGTGGCGGATCTGCCGATGACCCCGAGGACCGAGACCAGGACGAGCAGGGCGGGGAAGATCGCCAGGACGCCGTAGTAGGTGAGGGCCGCGGCCCGGTCGGGCAGCTCGTCCGCCAGGAACTCCTTGCCGGTGCGGCGCAGCACCGCCAGCCAGGAGCGCCGGGACAGGTCGCTGGGCTCGTCCGGGGCGGCGTTCTCGATCCGCCGGCTCGGGCCGGCGTTCGCGCCGCCGCGCCGGTCTCCGGTCGGATGCCTACGGCTGAACAGTGGTGCCATGTCTCGCGTCTGTCCACAATGCCCGCCGCGAATCGCCCACCGGACGACCTGGATCGGGCCGGCGCCCGGGCAGCCACCGTCCGGGCCGGCCGGATCCCACGCAGCCGGGCCATCCGTGGCCGCCACCGCCGCCGACGTGGCGCAACGAAGCGGATCTACAGTGGCAGATGTGACCGATGACAGCTCTGGCATCCCCGGTCTCGCCACGATCCGGCGGCGCCTGGGGGCAGAGCTGTTCGCCCGGGTGGCCGGCCCGCAGGGCCCGGCGGCCCGTAGCCGTATCCATGACACGCCCGGCCCCCGGTGGTTCGGCCCGGAGCGGCCCATTCGGGTCGTCCACGGCGACGCCTCGATGTTCATCGGCGGTCTTCGGGCGCTCCTGCTGCAGTCACTGCATCCGTTGGCGATGGCCGCGGTCGAGGCGCACTCCGGCTACCGGGGCGACCCGTGGGGCCGGCTCCAGCGCACCAGCACCTTCCTGGCCGTGACGACGTTCGGGACCGCCGCGGACGCCCAGGAGGCGGTCGACCGGGTGCGGGCGGTGCACGAGCGCGTACGCGGCACCGGTCCGTCCGGGGAGGCGTACCGGGCCGCCGATCCGCACCTGCTCGGCTGGGTCCACGCCGCCGAGGTCGACAGCTTTCTTCGTGCCCACCGGTATTACGGTGAAAGGCCGTTGGACGAGGAGTCCTACGACGGCTACGTGGCCGACGCCGCCACCGTGGCCGCCGCGCTGGGTGTCGTCGAACCGCCGCGCGACCAGAGGCAGCTCGCGGCGGTCATCGAGCGGTACCGTCCTGAGCTGCGTGGCACCGCGCCCGCGCTCGACGCGGCACGGTTCATCCTGCTCCGGCCGCCCCTGCCGTGGGTCGTTCGCCCGCCGTACGGCGTGCTGGCTGCCGGAGCCGTCGCCCTGCTGCCCGACTGGGCCCGTCGGGAGCTCCGTCTGCCGCCCCTTCCGATCGCCGGGGAGAGCGTGCTGCGGCTGGGCGGGGCCGGCGTCACCAGGGTGATCCGCTGGGCGATGGCCCGCCCGGCCGAGGTGAGCGGGGCGGACCGTGGTCCGGGCGGAGCCGCCCCGGACTGACGACGGCCGCCGCACCGGAGCGCAGTGAATCGCCGGGGACATCCCGGCTGACCGTCGTCAGGTGACGTTCAGCGTGAGCTCCGCGGTGTGCAGTTGCCCGGCGGTCTGGAACTGCAGGAAGAGCCGCCAGTTCCCGGGCTCGCCGAGCAGGGCCTGGAAGGTCACCGTCGGGCCGCCGTGGTCGCCGGCGACCCTGTCCGTCGGGTGGAGATGGGCCAGCGCCTGGTCGCCCTCGTGGAAGGCGGTGAGGTGGACGAAGCTGTCCAGGTACGGCTGGAGGTCGGTGACCGGCCTGCCGTCCTTGCTCACGGTGACGGTGAGTCGGTGGACGCCGGCCATCGGCTCGCTCCGGAGGGTGACGGTGTAGCCGTCGACCGTGGTGCTGCCCGCCGGGGCGGGCAGCGGGAGCGCGGCGGCCGCGCCGGGCACGGTCACCGTGCGGCTGAGTACCAGCTCGCTGCCCTTGCGGGGGCCGGCGTCCGGTACGAACGACGTGTACAGCCGCCAGGTGCCCGGGGTGAGGGCGGCCAGGTCGGCCGTCCAGGTGCCGTCGGCGGCCATCGCCGGGTGCAGGTGCCGGAAGCCGGTGAGATCGGAGCGGATCGCGTAGAAGTGCAGCTTCTTCGTCTGGTGCTCGGCGAAGTCGGTGACGGGGCCGCCGTCCGGGCCGGTGACGGTGAACGGGTAGCCCACCGCCCGGCCGGCGGGCAGGTCGGCGGCCTCGGGGTCCAGGCGGTAGCCGTCCCGTTCGGCGGCGAGGCCCCGGGCGGTCGCGGGTACGTCCGGTATCCCCGGCATTCCCTGGATTCCCTGCATCCCTCGCATTCCCGGCACGGTCGAGGCCGCCGTGCCGGGCGTCGCCGCCATCGCGCCGTGGTGCGTCCCCGGCCTGCCCGCAGGCTCGGGGTCCGACGAACCACACGCGACGAGGCCGAGGAACAGCAGGGCGGGCACGCAGGACGCCAGCGCCCAGCCCCGGGAGAACGAACGGTGAGAGGCGGACATCAACTGGCCTTTCCGCTGTGAGGCGCGCCGGGAAGGGCGCGTGGACGAGCAGGTGGGGAGACGACCGGGTCGGCCCCGGCCGCCGGGTCCGGTCCGTTCGGCGCGCAGGCGCGGCAGGCCTCCTCCGTGACGATGACGATCGCCGCGGCGGGCCTGAGACCGACGGCATGACGTCCCACGGTCGGCCTCCCTCCTCTCCTTCGTCGATGGCGCGTCGAACGCCCGGCGCCGTGCGGACCGGTGCCGTGCGGACCGGTGCCGTGCGGGCCGGTGCCGTGCGGGCCGAGGAGAACACGGCCTCACAGGAAAGGAGACCGGTGGCGGTCGCCGTGATAACCGAAAGTTCGGGTCCGGCGCCGTGCCCGGCGCGCCGGCCTCCGGCTGGTGGCACGGTCCGTTCGGACCGGGTGCTTACCGAAGCATGACGCGATGCCCGTCGTCGGCTCCGGTGCCGTCCTCGGCCGGTAGCGTCGCCGGTCATGAGGATTCTGGTTACCGGCGGTGCCGGGTTCATCGGCTCGGCGGTCGTGCGCGCCGCGGTCACGGCCGGCCACGAGGTCCGTGTGCTCGACGCCTTGCTGCCCGCGGTCCACCCTTCGGGTGTCGCGCCCGACCTGCCGGCCGGTGTCGAGTTCCGGCACGGCGACGTCCGGGACGCGGTGGCGGTGGAGCGGGCCCTGACCGGGGTGGACGCGGTCTGCCACCAGGCCGCGATGGTCGGGCTCGGACTCGACCTCGACGACGCGCCCGACTACGTCGGCTGCAACGACCTCGGAACAGCGGTCCTGCTGTCCGCGATGGCACGCGGTGGGGTGCGGAACCTGGTGCTGGCCGGGTCGATGGTGGTCTACGGCGAGGGCCGCTACGTGTGCCCGGAACACGGGGGCGTGGCACCCGGTCCACGGCGCCGGGACGATCTCGACGCCGGCCGGTTCGAACCGCCGTGCCCGCTGTGCGGCGCCGCGCTGCGGCCCGGGATGGTCACGGAGGACGCGCCGGGCGACCCCCGCAACGTGTACGCCGCGACCAAGCTCGCCCAGGAACACCTGGCCGCGGCCTGGGCCCGCGCCTGCGGCGGGTCCCTCCTGGCACTGCGCTACCACAACGTCTACGGCCCGGGCATGCCACGTGACACCCCGTACGCCGGGGTCGCCTCGCTGTTCCGGTCCGCGCTGGCCCGCGGCGAAGCGCCGCAGGTGTTCGAGGACGGCGGCCAGCGCCGGGACTTCGTCCACGTCGACGACGTCGCGGCGGCCAACCTCGCCGCGTTGGAGGACGTCGGCGACCGTCTGCCGGGCAGTGCCCGGGCGTACAACGTCGGCAGCGGGGAGGTGAACACGGTCGGCGCGATGGCCCGGGCGCTGGCCGACGCCTACGGCGGGCCGGCGCCGGTGGTGACGGGTCGGTACCGGCTCGGGGACGTCCGGCACATCACGGCCGACTCCTCCCGCTTGCGAGCCGAGCTGGGCTGGCGCGCCCGGGTGCCGTTCGGTGCGGGGATGGCCGAGTTCGCCGCCGCGCCGCTGCGGGTCTGACTATCACGGCGCCGCCGGGAGGGCGATCTCGAAGCAGCAGCCCCCGGTGACGTTGTGCACCCGGGCGCGCCCGGCATGCGCCTCGACGATGCCGCGGACGATGGCCAGTCCGAGCCCGGCGCCGCTGTCCCCGCCCTCGTCGGGATCACGCCGCGGCGTGCGGGCGGGGCTGCCGCGCCAGCCGGTCTCGAACACCCGGGAGAGGTCCTGCTCCGGGATGCCCCCGCAGCCGTCGGTGACCGAGAGCACCACCTCGTCCACCTCGCGGCGGGCGGAGACGGCGACCACGCCGTCCTCGGGCGTCGAGCGGATCGCGTTGACCAGCAGGTTGCCGAGTACCCGGGTGATCTCGCGGCTGTCCACCTCGACCGGCTCGGCGGCGACCTGACGGCCCTCCAGGCGGACGCCGCGCTGCCGGGCCAGGGGGTGCGCACCGGCCAGGGCGTCGTCGACCAGGTCGTAGACGGACACCCGGGACAGCGAGAGGGACAGCGCGCCGGCCTGGATCCGGGAGAGTTCGAAGAGGTCGTCGACCATCCCGGTGAGCCGCTCCACCTCGGCACGGATCCGCTGGAGGTAGTGCTCCGGCTGCTCGGCCACCCCGTCCTCCAGCGCCTCGGCCATGGCGCGCAGGCCGGCCAGCGGGGTGCGCAGGTCGTGGGAGATCCAGGCGATCAGCTCGCGCCGCGAGGCGTCCAGCGCCTGCGCCCGGGCCCGGGCCTCGGCGAGCCGCGCGCTGGTGGCGGCGAGTTCCTCGCTGAGCTGGGCGAGTTCGAGCCCGAGCGGGTGCTCCGGTGCGGCGAAGCCGGCGTCGCTCCCGACGGTGCGGGCGGCCGCGGCCAAGGCCCGGCTGCCGGCCACGACCTGGCGGCCGAGCAGCGCGGCCGTGAGCAGCGACACCACGGACGCCATGCCGAGGACCGTGATCACCACACCGAGGTCGTGTCCGGACAGGAACATCGCCTGGGCCACGGCGAACGTCCCGGAGGTGACCGCGAGGACGGTGACCACGGCGACGCAGAAGAGCGAGAGCGCCACCGAGCGGCGGCGCAGCAGTCGCACGGCCACCCAGCCGAGCAGACCGGCGCCGGCGGCGCCGAGCCCGGCGAACAGGGCGATCAGCAGCAGGTCCTTCACGCCGGGCCGTCCTTCTCGTCCGTCACCGGGTCGTAGCGGTAACCGACGCCCCAGACCGTGGTGATCAGCGCCGGCGCGGCGGGGTCGTCCTCGATCTTCTCGCGCAGGCGGCGGACGTGGACGGTGACGGTGGACAGGTCACCGAAGTCCCAGCCCCAGACCCGCTGCATCAGTTCCTGCCGGGCGAACACCGTGCGCGGGTGCTGCAGGAGGAAGGCGAGCAGGTCGAACTCCCTGAGCGTGAGGAGCAGTTCGCTTCCTCGGCGGTGGGCCCGGCGGGCCTGCGGGTCGAGCGTGATGTCCCCGGACACCAGTGGCACGGGGGCCGACGCGGTGGGAGCGGCGGCGCGGGAGCGGCGCAGGACCGACTGGACGCGCAGGACGAGTTCCCGCGGGCTGAACGGCTTGGTGACGTAGTCGTCCGCACCCAGTTCCAGGCCGAGGATGCGGTCGGCCTCGTCGCCCTTGGCGGTGAGCATCACCACCGGCAGGCCGGCGCCGTTCTCGGTGGCGCGCAGCCTGCGCAGGATCTCCAGGCCGTCGATCCCGGGGAGCATGAGGTCCAGGACCAGCAGGTCGGGGCGTCGGTTGCGGGCCAGGTCGAGGCCCTGGAGGCCGTCGCAGGCCCGGTCGACCTGGTGGCCGGCCCGGGTGAGGTAACCGGCGACGACCTCGCCCACGGTCAGGTCGTCGTCGATGACCAGGATGCGGGCGGGGTCCGGTGGTCCGGCGGAAGCGGGGCTCTCGTTCACCTCGCCGAGGATACGAGGTGCGGCCGGGGCCGGGGGCCGGTCCGGGGGCACGTTCGGGTTCCGTAAGATCACGGCCCCGCGCGCTCTCGGGCCCGCGGTCCGCCGTTGGACTTTCGTAAGGGCGCGGTTCGGCCACCACCGGGCCGCCCGCCCTTAGCGTGGCCGGCGTGATCTCTCCGATTCCCGCTCTGCCACCCGCCGATGTGATCCTGCCCTGCCTCGACGAGGCCGAGGCCCTGCCCTGGGTCCTGGGGCGCGTGCCCCCGGGCTGGCGGGCGATCGTCGTCGACAACGGGTCCCGCGACGGCTCCGCCGAGCTGGCGCGCTCGATGGGCGCGATCGTCGTCGAGGAGCCGCGGCGCGGCTTCGGCGCCGCGTGCCATGCCGGCCTGCTCGCCGCCACCGCCGAGCTGGTCTGCTTCATGGACTGCGACGGCTCGCTGGATCCCGCGCAGCTGTCGCGCGTCACCGCACCGGTCCTGGCGGGCTCGGCGGACCTCGTGCTCGGCCGCCGGCGCCCCGCGACCGCCGGAGCGTGGCCGCTGCACGCCCGCCTGGCCAACGCCGCCCTGGCCCGACGGCTGCGGGCGAGGACCGGGGCGCCGCTGCACGACCTCGGGCCGATGCGGGCCGCCCGCCGTGAGCGGCTGCTGGCGCTGGGCCTGGGCGACCGCCGTTCCGGCTACCCGCTGGAGATGGTGCTGGCGGCCTCGGCCGCCGGGATGCGGATCGCCGAGACGCCCGTCGACTACCTGCCGCGGACCGGCCGCTCCAAGGTCACGGGTACGGTGCGCGGCACCCGGCAGGCCGTCCAGGACATGCGGGCCGTGCTGGCCGCACCGCCGCCGACCCTGCTGGTGATCGCCAAGTCGCCGGTCCCGGGACGGGTGAAGACCCGCCTCAGCCCGCCCTGCACACCCGAGCAGGCGGCGGCGCTGGCCGAGGCCGCGCTGGCCGACACCCTGGCGACCCTCGACCGGGTACCGGCCGGGCGGCGGCTGCTCGTCCTGGACGGCGCCGCCGGCCGCTGGCTCCCGCCCGGCTGGCAGGTCGTGCCGCAGTCGGGCGGCGGACTGGACGAACGGCTCGCGGCCGCCTACGCGCACGCCGCCCGTACCGCGCCGGACGCGCCCGCGCTGCTGGTCGGGATGGACACCCCGCAGGTGGACGCCGCCCTCCTGGCGGAGCCCCTGTCACCGGCCCGGCGCCCGGGCGTCGACGCCTGGTACGGCCCGGCCGGCGACGGTGGTTTCTGGGCGCTCGGCCTGGCCCGGCCCGGCGGGCAGCTGGCCCGGCGGCTGCTGCTGGGCCTGCCGATGTCCACTCCGCGGACCGGGCAGGCCCTGCTCGACCGGCTGCTGGCGGAGAACCTGACGGTCCACCACCTCCCCGTGCTCACCGACGTGGACACCATCCTGGACGCGCGCCAGGTCGCCGCCGAGGCCCCGGGCAGCCGGTTCGCGGCCCGTCTGCGCGCGATCGGGACCGCCCCGGAGGTGGCGGGGTGAGCGTCGCCGCCGAGGCCTGGGTGGACGATCCGTTCGCCGAGGCCGTGCGTACCGGGCGGGGCCCGCTGTGGCTGCGCCGCGAGGACGGCCGCCGGATCCCGCTCGACGTCGAACGCTGGTGCGCGCCCGCCGCCGGCGCGGACCACGGTCTGCTGCTGCGCTGCACCCGGCTGACCGCGCCGGTGGTGGATCTGGGCTGCGGCCCCGGGCGCCTCGTCGCGGCCCTGCTGGGCCTGGGGGTGCCGACGCTCGGCGTCGACGTCACCGGGGCCGCGGTGGCGCGGACCAGAAGCCTCGGCGGGCCGGCCCTGCGCCGGTCGGTCTTCGAGCGGCTGCCCGCCGAGGGGCGCTGGGGTGGCGCGCTCCTGGCCGACGGCAATCTCGGGATCGGCGGCGACCCGGGGCTGCTGCTCGGCCGAGGCGCCGAACTCCTCGCGCCGGGAGGCGTGTTGCTGGTCGAGGTGGAGCAGCAGGACATCGACGAGCGGATCACCGTCCGGGTCGAGGGTCCCGACGGACGGTGCGGGCCGCCGTTCGCCTGGGCCCGCTGCGGCGTGACGGCCACCGTCCGCCGGGCCGGCCGGGCCGGGCTCGTGGAGACGGAGCGGTGGTCCTCCCACGGCCGCCGCTTCCTCTCCTTCAGGAGGACCGGCCGTCCTCGGTGACGGGCACCGACTCCTCGGGCCCCGACTCCTCGGGCCCCGACTCCTCGGGCGCGGGGCTCGCTTCGGGCGCGGGGTTCGCTTCGGGCCACAGCGGGTGCTCGCGCTCGGCCCAGCGCCGGTCGACCAGCCCGGTCCGCATCCCGCGCCGGGCCTCCGGGTCCCGGACGGCCATCCGGACGTGCCCGGCGGTCACCACGGCGATCGCCGCCGCGAGCCAGTCGTGGACGAAGGTCGCGCCGGTCCGCCAGGCCGGCGGTGTCAGATGGGTGAGCCACATCAGCAGGCCCGTCCCGAGGATCACCAGCATCGCGCCCAGCGTCCACTGGGCGTAGAGCTTCTGACCGGCGTTGAACTTCCCCGCCGGGCGGTACGAGGCGCGGGCCCGGACCGCCCGCAGCCACACCCAGTCCGCGGGACCGAAGCGGCTCAGCCCCGACAGGTCCGCGCGCACCGCCCGGAAGGCGAGTCCGAGCAGCAGCGGCGCCGGCAGCGCCAGGCCGCACCAGACGTGCACGGTGACCACCAGCCTCCGGCGCCCGACCAGTTCGGCCAGCGGCGTCAGGTAGAGGCAGGCGGCGGTGGCCAGGCAGGTCAGCATCAGGGCGGCGGTGGCGCGGTGCACCCAGCGCTCGGCACGGGTGAAACGGAGCAGGAGGTCAGGCGGTCGGCGCATCGTCACGTCCGTTCGAGCGGCCGACCCAGGCGTCGACGTCATAACCGAGCCGCTCCCAGTACCCCGGCTCCACCTTGTCGGTCACCGTGATCCCCGACAGCCACTTGGCCGACTTGTAGAAGTACATCGGCGCCACGTACAGGCGCACCGGCCCGCCGTGGGAGTGGGAGATCGGGGCGTCCTGCAGCTTGAGCGCGACCACCACGTCGTCACGTCGGGCCTGCTCCAGGGTGAGGCTCTCGGTGTACTCGCCGTCGAAGCAGCTGAACCGCACCGCGGCGGCGCCCGCCGCGACGCCCGCGGCGTCGAGCAGGTGGGCCAGCGGCACGCCCTCGAACGGGGTGGCCGGTACCCGCCACCCCGTCACGCACTGCACGTCCCGCACGATCCGGCGCTGGGGCATCGCCCGGAGGTCGGCCAGTCGGTAGCTGCCGGGGCGTTCCACCAGCCCGTCCACCGTCAGGGTGTAGGTGTCCGGGCCCCGGCTCGGCACCGAGGAGACCACGGAGTAGTACCGGAAGCCGCCGCCGCCCGGCAGCAGTCCGGTGAGCCCCGTCGGGTCCTTGCCGGCCACGGTGTCCTGGGCGCGCTGGAGGTAGGGTCCCGCCGCCACGCCCGCGGCGCCGAGGCCGAGGAGGCCGAGCACCACCCGCCGGCCCACCGGGGTGTCCCCGGTTCGCTTCGCTGTTCTGTCCACGGCGCCGATTCGACCAGCCGGACCCGTGCCGCGACCAGACCCGGCGCCGAGCCGTCAGGCTTTCGTCATCTCCGTCGTTCCGACACCTCCGTCCTTCCGTCGCCGTCGTGCGGTCTCCGTCGTGCGGTCATCGCCGTCCCCGCAGGACGGGCCGGCCCGTACCGGCGGTGCCGCTCCCGGACGTCGGCGCCGCCGGGCCGCGCCGGGACCGCACCGGCCCGTGCAGCAGCGGCACCAGGAGGACGCAGGCCAGGGCGGCTCCGTAGGCGGCCTGCTGCGCCACCTCGCCGCCGACCAGGTAGAGCACCTGCCCGGCGGCCGGCACGGCCAGCCACTCCCAGGCGCCGTCGAGTGCGACCATGGCCACCACCAGCAGGCCGTACCAGGGGTAGGCCGGCGCGACGAGCAGCAGGGCCGTCCCGGTCACCAGCAGCGCGCCCCGCCACGGGCGGCGGGGATCGCCGCGCCGCATCACCCACAGCACCACCGCCGCCAGGACCAGGCCCGCCGCCCACGGCGCCCAGCCGTCCGGCACGGCCAGTCGCAGCAGCCCGAACCGGTCGAGGTGCCCCTGCTCGTAGCCCTCCTCCCGCAGGTAGCCCGGCAGGTATCCCAGCACCGCCGGGCCCGAGACGGCGACGTAGGGCAGGTACGCCACCGCGAACGCCCCGAGTGCCGCGCCGAGAACGACGAGGTCGTTCCTGGTCGGACGGCGGGAGAGCACCCCGGACAGCGCCCCGGGCAGCGCGAGGGCCGGCAACAGCTTGGTGGCGACCGACGCGCCGAGCAGGACGCCCCCGGCGCCGGCCCGACGGCCCGCCGCACAGCCCAGCCCGGCGGTCATCAGCAGCGCCCCGAGGGTGTCGACGTGCGCGTCGTTGACCGCCCACACGGTGATGCCCGGACACCACCCCCACAGCGCCGCCCGCCGGCTCCCCCGCCCGGTCACCAGCAGGACACCCGTGGTCGCGACCGCCAGCAGCGCACCCGCCGTCTGCGCCCCCCGCACCCCGCCCCCGAACGGGTGCACGGCGAGGAACCACGCCTGCGCGACCGGGGGGTAGATGGTGCGCACGGCAGGCCGGTTGATCCGGGTGCAGTCGCCGGCCGCCGTCCGCCGCTCGTCCCATCCCGAGCAACCGTCCGTCGCCGGGAACAGGCCCGCGTCGCGCAACCGGACGAGTGCCGGGTCGTCCGGGGCGTGCGCGTACGGGGAGATGCCGGCCGCCTGCACCCGGCCGTCCCACACGTACCGGTAGGCGTCGTCGCTGGTGCGTGGCGGGGCCAGCAAGCCGGCGGCGGCGACGGCCACGCTCCCGGCCAGCACCAGTGGGACCACCTGGCGGCCCGGCACCCGCCGCAGGAGCGCCAGCGCGAGCGCGAACAGTCCCGCGTCGACCGCGTACCAGCCGTACAGCGGGCCGCGGTCGGCGAGCGTGCCGCCGCCGGTCACGGTCATCGCCAGGGCCGCCACCAGGGCGGCGAGGGTGAGCGTGCAGGGCAGGAGGGTTCGAGTGGCCACGCGCTCACCCTGCCACCGCCGCCATCGCGCTCCGGCCCGGGCGGGGCCGCCGTTCGGATTCCGTAAGCACGTCGCACCACCCGCCGGGGGTGCGGGAACGCTTCGATGGTGGCGTGGAATCCAAGCACCCCGGTGCCCGCCGCCGGCTCCTCCCCGCAGTCCCGCCGCCGCCCGCGTTCCTGCGCCGCGGCCCGTTCCGTGACGGCGCGTTCAGCTCGGCGCTGCACGAGCCCCGCACCGCCGTCGTCCTCGGCCGGTGGCTGGGCGCCGCCCTGCTGGTCTGCTTCCTGACCGGTCTCATCAGCCATGTGCTCCAGGACCCGCCGGGCCCGCTGTCCGGCCTGCTGCCCGCACGGCCGGTGAACGGCTACCGGGTCACCCAGGGGCTGCACGTCATCAGCGGCCTCGCCGCCGTCCCGCTCGCCGGGGCCAAACTCTGGACGGTCTACCCGCGGTTGTTCGAGTGGCCGCCGGCGCGGAGCGCGACGCACGCGCTGGAGCGGCTGGGCATCGCCGTGCTGGTGGCCGCCGTGCTGCTGGAACTGTTCACCGGCCTGCTGAACACCCTCCAGTGGTACCCGTGGCCGTTCCCGTTCCGCCAGACCCACTACTGGGTCGGCTGGCTGGCCACCGGCGGGCTGTTGGTCCACATCGCCGCCAAGGCGCCGCTCATCGCCGGGAACTGGCGGCGGCCGCAGGTGCGCGTCCCGGGGCGGCGCGCGTTCCTGACCTCGGTCGCGGCGGCGGTCGGCGCGGTGACGCTCACGACCGCCGGACAGACCGTGCCCTGGCTGCGCACCCTGAACCTGCTGGCGCCGCGCCGCCCCGACCTCGGCCCGCAGGGTCTCCCGGTCAACCGCACGGCCGCCCAGGCCGGAACCGTCGCCGTTCCCGCCACCTGGCGGCTGCGGGTGGACGGCCCGCGGCCGTACGAGCTCACCCTGGACGAGCTGGCCCAGCTCCCCCAGCACGAAGCCGTCCTGCCGATCGCCTGTGTGGAGGGCTGGAGCGCGAGCGCCCGTTGGGGCGGTGTCCGGGTCGCCGATCTGCTGGCCCGGGCCGGCGCGCCCGCCGGCTCCGCCCTACGGGTGACCTCGTTGGAGACGGACGGCCCGTACCGGGTCATGGAGATGCCCGCGCAGTACGCCGAGGACCCGCTCACCCTGCTGGCCCTCCGGGTCAACGGCGAGACCCTGGACGCCGATCACGGCTTCCCCGCGCGCATCATCGCGCCGAACCGCCCGGGCGTGCTGCAGACCAAGTGGGTCGCGCGGCTGGAGGTGGTCCGATGACCGCCTGGCTCCGTGGTGCGGCCCTCGCCGCCGGTCTCGCACTGATCGGCTTCGGCCTGTACGGCCTGCTGACCGACCCGTACCTCACCGACCCGGCGCAGGTCCTCACCTGGGCGGTCGGGGCGCTGGTCCTGCACGACGCCGTGTGGCTCCCCCTGCTGTGCCTCGTCGGCGCCCGCCTGGCCCGTGGGCCGGTCCTGCGCGGCTGGCTGGTCGTGGCCGCCGCCGTGACCGCCGCCGGTCTGCCGGCCGTCCTGCGCGCCGACGACGATCACGGCAACCCCTCCTTGCTGCCGTTGCCCTACCTGCGCAACTGGCCGGCCGTCCTGGCGGCCACCGCCGCACTCGCCCTCGTGACCTGGCTCGTCATCTGGCTCGTCCGGCGGTGGCGCCGGCCCCGACCGGTCAGTCGCCGGGGAGACCGGTCGTGAGGCCGTCCAGCGCGTGACCGCACCCACAGGCCCGCTCGGTGGGCAGCAGGCCGACCGCCTTGAAGAGCACGGTGCGCAGCCGCTCCACATTGCGCGCGAAGACCGCGAGCACCTCGGCGTGGGTGACCCCCTCGCCGCTCTCCACGCCCGCGTCGAGGTCGGTGACCAGGGCGATCGAGGTGTAGCACAAGCCCAGTTCACGTGCCAGGACGGCCTCCGGGTGGCCGGTCATGCCGACCACCGACCAGCCGTTGGAGGTGAACCACCGGGACTCGGCGCGGGTGGAGAACCGGGGGCCCTCGATGACCACCAGCGTCCCGCCGTCCACCGGCTCCCAGGCCGCGCCGGAGGCCGCCGCGAGCGCCGCCCGCCGCCCCTGCGGGCAGTACGGGTCCGCCATGGACACGTGGACCACCTCGGGGACCGAACCGTCCGGCAGCGGCAGTCCGTCGTAGAAGGTCTGCACCCGGCCGGAGGTCCGGTCGACGAACTGGTCGGGCACCAGCAGCGTTCCGGGACCGTAGTCGGGCCGCAGCCCGCCCACCGCGCAGGGCCCGAGCACCTGGCGCACACCGAGCGAGCGCAGCGCCCAGAGGTTGGCGCGGTAGTTGATCCGGTGCGGCGGGAGCCGGTGGCCGCGCCCGTGCCGGGGCAGGAACGCGACCCGGCGCCCGGCCACCTCGCCCACGAACAGCGCGTCGCTCGGCGCACCGTACGGGGTCTCCACCCGCACCTCGACCACGTCGTCCAGCAGCTCGTAGAGCCCGGATCCGCCGATCACGCCCACCTCGGCCCGCGGAAGAAGGATCTGATCGTCCGTCATTCGACACACACCTCTCTCACCTGACTGTGCCCGCCACTGTAGGAGCCGGCGCCGCAGGATCCGACGTGGTACGGGCTTACGAATCGGGAACGGTGCCCAGGCGCCCAGACACCCGGGCGGTCGAGCGGTCGCCGGCACCGCCCGCCCGGAGTCCGCAGCGGCTCCGATCGGCGCGGTGCCGGCAACAGGCCGGATGCTCTTATGGATGTCAAGCAGCGGTGGTGAGCTGCTCAGCGGTGATGCGTGTGGTGCTGGACGTGGTCAGGACCTGGTAGATCTCGCGGGC